>NZ_JBYTAG010000049.1:0-58362 GCF_058787995.1 Cupriavidus sp. FW305-27 | reverse complement strand
GGCGGACCCCGGCGCGCAAGCGGCGCCGCGGTCGGCGGAAAGACGGGAAGTGCGGGAAAACCGAAGGAGGAGGAACGAATCCGGCAGCGCCGGGATCCGTCCTCAGTTCTGCGGGATCTCGATCTTGACCTCGAGCACCTCGAGGTTGTCCTGGCGCTCCAGGCTGACGCGCAGGTCCTGGTCGCCGATCTTGACGTACTTGGAAATCACCGCCACCAGCTCGCGCTGCAGCGCGGGCAGGTAGTCGGCGGGCGCGGAATGGCCGGTGCGCTCGTGCGCCAGGATGATCTGCAGCCGCTCCTTGGCGACCGACGCGGACTTCTTCTTCTCTCCCAGCAGGAAGGAAAGGATCGACATGGGGTGAGCCCTCCTTGACCGTTACTTGTTGCCGAAGATGCGGGAGAGCAGACCCGGCTTCTGGTAGTCGGTGAAACGCATCGGCTTGTCCTTGCCGAGGAAGCGGTCCACCACGTCGCCATAGGCGTCGGCCACGTCGCTGCCTTCCAGGTGGATGGCGGGCGTGCCCTGGTTCGAGGCGTGCAGCACGGCTTCAGACTCCGGCACCACGCCGATCAGCTTGATGCGCAGGATTTCCTGGATGTCGGTCAGCGACAGCATTTCGCCGCCATGCACACGCTTGGGGTTGTAGCGGGTGATCAGCAGGTGTTCCTTGATCGGGTCGCCGCCTTCGCTGGCGCGCTTGGTCTTGGAGGCCAGGATGCCCAGGATGCGGTCCGAATCGCGCACCGACGACACTTCCGGGTTGGTCACGATCAGCGCCTCGTCGGCGAAGTACATCGCCATCAGCGCGCCCGACTCGATGCCGGCCGGCGAGTCGCAGATGATGAATTCGAAATCCATCTCGATCAGGCCGTTGATGACCTTCTCGACGCCTTCGCGCGTGAGCGCGTCCTTGTCGCGCGTCTGCGAGGCCGGCAGGATGAACAGGTTCTCGCACTTCTTGTCCTTGATCAGCGCCTGGCGCAGGTTGGCTTCGCCCTGCACCACGTTGATCAGGTCGTACACCACGCGGCGCTCGCAACCCATGATCAGGTCAAGGTTGCGCAGGCCGACGTCGAAGTCGATCACGGCAGTCTTGTGGCCGCGCAGGGCCAGGCCGGCGGCAAAGCTGGCGCTGGTGGTGGTCTTGCCGACGCCTCCCTTGCCGGAGGTCACAACGATGATTTTTGCCATGGCTCTTTGGTCCAGTAATAAGTTGAAGCTTGCGCTCTCTGCAATTCGGTCCCGGGGGCTGCCGCGGTTACTTGAGCCGCAGCGCTTCCAGGATCAGTTTTTCATCGGCCAGGCGCACCTGGGCGGTCTTGCCGAGCACGTCGGCCGGAAGCGTCTGCTCCGCGGTCCGGTAGATGCCGGCGATGGAAATCAGTTCAGGCTCCATGCACGTGCTGAAAATGCGCGCGCCGGTGTTGCCCTTGACGCCCGCCAGCGCACGGCCGCGCAGCGGGGCATAGATATGGATGTTGCCTTCGGCGATCACCTCGGCGCCGTAGCTGACCACGTCCAGGATGACCACGTCGCCCTGCGCGTAGACCTGCTGGCCCGAGCGAAGCGGCTTGTCGATCAGCATGGTCTGGGTCTGGCGGATGGCAGCGGCCACGGCGGCGTCGGTGGTGGCCTGCGCGGCGGCGCGGATGGATTCCTCGCGCGCGGCCTGGTCGGCTGCGGCCTGTTCCGCCGCGGCTGCGGCCCTGGCCTCGGCGGCACGGTCGGTGGCGCGATCGGCGCCACTGCCGCGGCGGGCCTGGCTGTCCAGCAGCGGCAGGCCGAAGCGCTCGGCCCACTCGCGCTGGCCGGGGCGGGCCACCACGCCGATGGCGCGGGCCCTGAGCGTGGCCAGCGTCTCGATCACGGTGCCAAGCGCGACTTCGCTGTCATCTTCCAGCGCGCGCAGGTCCAGCGCAATCACGTCATTGGAAAAGAAGTCGGGGGTGGCTTCAAAGCGGGCGAGGAGGTCATCCCGCAGCGCAGCCATGTCGGCGGTCTGGAGGGCGAGAAGGAGGGCGTCTACGTTGCCACTGCGCAGCTCGAAGCGTGGCGATTTCTTCTGGGACATAGCCGGGTGACCGTGGAAATGCCACATTCTAACGTCGTATCTGTCGCGAACTGTAACAATTGGATCGATATGTACAGCAGGTGGCGCGTGGGTTCCATATGCGCGTGCACGGCACACCGTAGCGCCGGACAAGTGCGGCCAGCGTGGTATGCCGCGCGGGGCAACGCGCATCGAGTCCGGCACAGCGTAAAGGCTTGTTACGATTGCGCCATCTGATCAGCGGAGTTTTCATGGGCGCCATCGTCAATTGCGTGGCCTACCGGCAGGGCAAGCGGCTCGGCACAGTGGGCATGGATGAGATCCGCACCGTGCTGGGGGTGCCCGGCACCTTTGTCTGGCTGGGCCTGCATGAGCCTGACCTCGCGCTGCTGCGCCAGGCCCAGCAGGCGTTCGGCCTGCACGACCTGGCGGTGGAAGATGCGCTCGATGCGCACCAGCGCCCCAAGCTCGAGGCCTACGGCGATTCGGTCTTCGTGGTGCTCAACACGGCGCAACTGGTGGAAGATGAAGTGGTGGTCGGCGAGACCCATCTCTTTGTCGGCCCCAACTATGTGGTTTCGGTGCGCCACGGTGTCAGCAGCACCTACGCGCCCGTGCGCGAGCGCTGCGAGCAGGACCCGCACGGCCTGGCCAATGGCCCGGGCTATGTGCTGTACGCGCTGATGGACTTTGTCGTCGACCACTACCTGCCCATCGTCACGCGCCTGGAAGACACCTTCGAGGCGCTGGAGCAGGGCATCTTCCGCGACGAGTTCGACCGTGCGGCGATCGAGCGCCTGTACCGGATCAAGCGCCAGGTGCTGCGTCTGCGCAATGCGGTCAGCCCGGTGGAGGACATGTGCGGCCAGCTGATCCGGCTGCACGAAGACCTGGTGCCGAAGGAGCTGCGCGCCTATTTCCGCGACATCGAGGACCACGCCAGCCGGCTGGTGCGCACGCTCGACGTGGTGCGCGAAATGCTGACCACGGCCGTGCAGGTCAACCTGGCGCTGGTCACCGTGGGCCAGAACGAGGTGGTCAAGCGGCTGGCCGGCTGGGGCGCGATCCTGGCGATCCCGACCGTGATCTTCAGCCTGTATGGCATGAACTTCGATTTCATGCCTGAACTGAAATTCCACTTCGCCTACCCGGCAGTGATCGGCGTGACCGCGGTCGCCTGCGGGGGACTGTGGCGGCGGCTGCATCGGGCCGGGTGGATCTGAAGACCTGGTTTTATCTGTGCGAGGAATGATCGTGGCAGATATTGTGGCCGATTAATTATTCGCATGGATATTCCGGCGAGTTCGCGCCTGCCTACCGGCGCCGTGTCCTGACTTCTACACTGGATTCAGGAAGGCGCTGTGCCCGGAGTCCGCCATGTCGATTGCCCGCCCCCCGATTGCCGCCTTGCTCGCCGGCGCCACCGCCGCATGGCTGTTGTGCATGCAGGCGGCAGCCTCCGCACCGCAGCCGCCTGCCCCCGCGCAGGTCCAGACCCGCGACGCGGTCACCGCGTATGAAGCGGGCAACTTCGACCAGGCCCTGCGCGGCTTTGCCGATGCGGCCCGGCTGGGCAACCGTCTGGCCCAGTTCAACTACGCAATGATGCTGCTGCGCGGCGAGGGCACCGCCGCCCGCCCGCAGGAGGCGCTGGTCTGGCTGAAAAAAGCGGCCGACAACCAGATGACGCATGCCCAGTACACCTGGGGCGACCTTTACGAGCGCGGCGAACTGGTGCCGAAGTCACTGGAGGAAGCCAACCGCTGGTATGCACTGGCGGCACAGGGCGGGCATGTGCAGGCGCAGATGGCGCTGGCGACGAATTACTTCACTGGCCGGGGCGTGCCGCGCGACTACGGACAGGCGTTCATGTGGTACAGCCGCGCGGCCAGTGCCGGCGACGGCGGCGCGCAATACATCGTCGGCAGCTTCTACGAACACGGCGAGCCCGGCGTGGTCGACCGGGATCTCGAGCAGGCCAAGATCTGGTATGCGCGCTCAGCCGCGCACGGGGATCCGGGCGCGCTGGCGAAGTTGCGGTCGTTGCTGGAGGAGTCGGTGCGGGGAAGGGCGGCGAGGTAGCGCGGTGGGATGCGTGTGCCGGGAAGCGTCAATCATGTCCTCGCACACCTGTCACCTGTGTGCCCGCTCTGTACAGCGGGGGAGGGGACCGGACCGGAGCGGAATCATGGCTTCCCGCCGCTGCCATCTTCCTCGTCATGCAGATGCTCGATGATCGCCGCCACCCGGTCCCCCAGGTATTTGTTGGCCGAGATCTCCAGCGCCCGCATCATCTCCGTCTCCGCCATCACCAGTGCCAGCGGGCGGATGCGCCACAGGATCTCCACCAGCCGCGGCACGTCCTGCGGTGGCGGCAGCTTGCCAATGCCAAAGCGGTCCAGCTCGCGCACCACGGTAGCGACGATATGGTCAGATACCGCCTGGAAATGCCCGCGCGACTGCGCGATGATCTCCAGCACGTCTTCCAGCGCAAAGCCCGCCTGGGCGATCTCCGCGCCCGCGGCCAGCGCGCGCGGGCTGCGCGCGAGATAGCCCAGGCCGTCCGGTTCCAGCAGCCCCAGCGAGATCGCCTTGGCCAGGGCCGGGCGCGAGATCGCGCGGCCGAACAGCCGCGCCAGCGCCAGGTAGGAGTAGTGCCGCGGCGTCTCGTTGGTCCACGGGCTGCTGATGGCAGTCTCCAACCCAAGGATCGAGCGCAGGTCGTGCCCCTCGACGATGGCCTTGAGCAGCTCGGTGATATTGGCCAGCGTATAGCCGCGCGCCAGCAGGTGGTGGATCAGCTTGAGCCGTCCCAGGTGCGCCTGCGTGTAGATGCCGACGCGCCCGCGCCGCTGCGGCGGATCGATCAAGCCGCGGTCCTGGTAGGAGCGCACGTTGCGCACCGTGGTGCCGGCCACGCGCGCCAGCTCGTCGATGGTGTATTCCGGGGCGGGCGGCGTGGTGTCGGACGCCTGGCTGGTCGGGGACGAGGGGTGGCGGCGCCGGATCAGTGTCATGCGAAAAATTCTAACCGAGGAATGCGGCAGGCAAAGGTGGCGGCCGGTATTGCCGATAATGAGGGCATTGCCGCCCCACCTTCAACGGTCCGCCTTCCATGCATATCCGCTGGCTTGAAGACTTCGTCTGCCTGGCCCAGGCCGGCAGCCTGGCGCGCGCCGCCGAGCTGCGCAACGTGACCCCGCCCGCGTTTGGCCGGCGCATGCAGGCGCTTGAGGTCTGGGCCGGCGCCCCGCTGATCGACCGCAGCGCGTTCCCGGTGCGGCTGACCGCCGAAGGGCGCCAGTTCCTGGAAGCCGCGCAGAGCGCCTTGCGCACGCTGGACGAGACCCGCGTGGCGCTGCGCGCCGCGCACCGCGCCGACGCCAGCACGGTCACCATCGCCACCGGCAAGACCCTGGCGCGCTCGATGGTGCCGGCGTGGCTGGCGGGCCTGCGCGAGGCGCTGCGGCACGACCCCGCGGCGGCCGGTTTCCGCACGCAGCTGTCGACCTTCCCGATGCATGACGCGCTAGCCATGTTTGCCGAGGGCGATGCCGATTTCCTGCTCTGCTACAGCCCGCCGGACCTGCCGGTGATGCTGGATGACGCGCGCTACCAGTTCCACCTGGCCGGCGTGGAGCGGCTGGTTTGCGTCAGCGCCGCCGATGCGCGCGGCGCGCCGCTGCACCGGCTTGCGACCGGCAAGGCTGCGGCGAAGCCGGTGCCCATGATCGCCTACGCCGAGACCCTGACACTCGGCCGCATGGTCAACCAGGAGATCGCGCGCCGCAAGCTGGCGCCGCGGCTGGACGTGATCGCGGTCAGCGACTTTGCCGAGTCGGTGCACGAGATGGTGCGCCAGCGCATGGGCCTGGCCTGGCTGCCGGCACGCCTGATTGCCGACGACCTGCACGCCGGGCGCCTGGTGCGTGCCATCAGCGGCGCGCGCAGCGATGATGGCGGCGACCTGGCGCTCGATATCCGCCTGTACCGCCCGCGCGCGCCGATGCGCCCGCTGGCCGAGGCTTTCTGGCAGGCGGCGGTGCAGGCACCGCGCTGATGCGCCTTCGGCCACCATTGCCGAATCGGCAACCGCCCTTGCCAAAGCTGCACGCCGGGCCGGTTCCGCGCTCACTACCATCGCTCCACAACAACCATTCCGGGACCCCCAGAGCCAAGACCATGAAGACCATCCTGCGCGCGGCCGCTGCCGCACTCTGCCTTGCCGCTTCCGCCGGCGCCGTTGCCTCCGCCTGGCCCGCCAAGCCGATCACGCTGGTGGTGGGCTACACCGCCGGCGGCAGCGTCGACCTGGTGGCCCGGACCATTGCCCCGGAGCTGGGCAAGCGCCTGGGCCAGAGCGTGGTGATCGAGAACCTGGGCGGCGCCGGCGGCACCATCGGCGCGGCCAAGGTGGTCAAGGCCGAGGCCGACGGCTACACCCTGCTGATGGGCTCGGGCAGTGAAGTGTCGATCGCCCGCCTGACCAACCCCGCCGTGCGCTACGACGGCGAAAAGGACCTGGTGCCGGTGACCTTCGTCGGCACCCAGCCGATGGTGCTGGTCGGCAAGCCCGGCCTGGCGGCCAGGAACGCGGCCGAGCTGATTGCGCTGGCCAAGGCCCAGCCGGGCAAGCTGTCGTATGCCTCGTCGGGCGTGGGCACGCCGCTGAACCTGGCCGGCGAGCTGATCAAGCAGCAGGGCAAGGTCAATATCACGCACGTGCCGTACAAGGGCGCGTCGGCCATGGCCACCGACCTGCTCGGCGGCCAGATCGACCTGGCGGTAATGGTGCTGTCGTCGGCGCTGCCGCATATCCAGGCCGGCCGCGTGCAGGCCTACGGCGTGACCAACGCCAAGCGCTCGCCGGTGGCGCCGAACGTGCCCGCGCTGGCCGAGACGCCCGCGCTCAAGGGCGTCGACATGGGCGTGTGGTTCGGCCTGATGGGCCCGGCCAGGCTGCCGCAAGCGGTGGTGGAGCGCCTGAACACCGAGATGCAGGCCGTGCTGGCCATGCCGGATGTGAAGAAGAAGCTGGCAGAAGCCGGTGTGGAAGTGGCGCCTGCCAATCCGGCGCAGTTCGGCAGCTTTATCAAGCGCGAGACGGGGCGCTATCGCACCATCGTGCAGACCGCTGGCATTCATGAATAAGTGAGGTTGCGGGGCGGCGTCGCTTCTTGCAAGTGCCCGCCGCCCTTCCTCAACTCGATTCACAACAACGACCCCGCAGGCATACGACCTGCCAGGCGCCCTGAACGCACCGATTCCCATGACCCAGCCCACCGCACCGATCGACGCCTACCCAGTCGATGTCGCGTTCCCCGACATCCGCGCCTACGCCGCCGGCAATACCGGCATCCCCTACCTGTACACCTTCGACAGCGGCCAGCCCGGCCCGCACGTGATGGTCAACGCGCTGACCCACGGCAACGAGGTCTGCGGCGCCATCGGCGTCAAGGCGCTGCTGGACCACGGACTGCGCCCGCGCCGCGGCCGGCTGACGCTGGCGTTTGCCAACGTCGACGCGTACCACAGCTTCGATGCCGCCAGGCCCGACGCATCGCGCTTTGTCGACCAGGATTTCAACCGCGTGTGGACCGCCAGGGTGCTGGATGACGCCAGCCTGGATTCATCGGAGCTGCGCCGCGCGCGCGCCATGCGGCCGGTGATCGACACCGTCGACCTGCTGCTGGACCTGCATTCGATGCATGAGAAAAGCCGGCCGCTGATCGTCTCCGGCCCGCTCGACAAGGGCATCGCCCTGGCGCGCGCGCTGGGCGCGCCGGCCGATGTGATCGTCGACGAAGGCCACCCCGAAGGCCGCCGCATGCGCGACTACGATGGCTTTGGCGATGCCGCCAGCCCGCGCAATGCACTGCTGATCGAGTGCGGCCAGCACTGGGAGCCCGCCGCCGTGACCGTGGCGCAGGACAGCACCGCGCGCTTCCTGCTGCATGCCGGCGTGATCGATGCGAGCGACTTGCCCGCAGGCTGGCTGCAACCGCTGCCCGCCACGCAGCGCGTGGTGCGCGTGACCGAGCCGGTGGTGGCCACCAGCATGGACTTCCGCTTTGCCGGCCCCTATACCGGGCTGGAGACCTTTACCGAGGCCGGGACCGTAATCGGCTGGCGCGACGGCGAGCCAGTGGTGACGCCGTATCCGGATTGCGTGCTGGTGATGCCGTCGCTGCGGCAGCTGCGCCCGGGCGTGACCGTGGTGCGCCTGGGGCGGCTGGAGCGCTGATCCGGGTACGCTGGGCCGGGCGCGGCTGCGCCCGGCAAGATGCTGCGCAGAGAGGCATGGTCCGGCCCTCCGGTTGACTGCTGACAGGCTAGGCCGCCGGGGCGGCCGTGCCCGCCGGCGGCGGGGGCGGCGGCAGCATGCCGGGGAACAGCTGTTCGACCAGTTCATCCAGCTTGGACGACGGCTGCACGAAGTTGCTCAGGTTGAGCCCGCCCGCGCTGCGGTTGGCGTTATAGATGGCCTTGCCGACACGGTCGCCGTTGCGGAACACGGTGATGTCCGCGCTGTTCAGGTACGCAGTCCAGTACCAGGCGCTGCGCGCCGTGTACAGCGCCACCACCGGGCATGCCGCGATCGAGGTCTGCGCCTGCAGCACCTTCACCTCAAAATTGCGCCGCCGCAGCGATGAGAGAAAGTTCTCGACAAAGTCATTGCCTGTGACCGGGTTCACCACCACGCACAGCAGCGTGCCGTTGGCGCCGTAGTTGCCCAGCGGGCCGCCGCCAGCGGGCACCTGGAACGCGACCAGGGGATCGGTGTGGTCGGGCCGGTCGACCGGGGTCACTGCCTGGTAGGTCGAGCAACCGGTGATCAGCAGGCCAAGGCCTGCGGCCAGCATAGCTTTGTACATGGATGTCCTGTATGGCTGGGGCGGGCTGCCATGCAAGACACAGTGGCCACCGCATACCTTCACACTGTAGGCGCCGGCACGCCGATCCAATCGTCCAAACAGAAGCGCAAAACGGCCGCTTCTGCGCCGCGGTGGCGCCTCAGCCGCCCGCGCCGCCGCCTTGAGCCAGCCGGCCCACCAGGACCAGGCACAGCCCGGCAAGGCAGACCCCGATCACTGCGACCTGCAGCCGCGTGACGGGTCTGCCGCCAAACAGCGTCTGGCTGAGCCAGGCGGGCGAAACCACGCCGACGATGGTGGCCACCATGATCAGGATGGCAAGGACGGACAGAACGGATTGCATGGCGGGACTCCGGAATCTAGGATGGCGCGATCAGTTGGCGCCGCCGCGCAGCAGGCAGTCGCGCAGCAGCGGTGCGCTATCCGCCAGCCCTGCGCCGTTGCATTCGAGCGCGACCTTCTGGCCGCGCCGCACCATGGTGGCTCGTGCTTCCACCTCGCACACCCGCCCTGCCGGGCCGCAGAT
Source organism: Cupriavidus sp. FW305-27 (assembly GCF_058787995.1). Lineage (NCBI taxonomy): Bacteria > Pseudomonadati > Pseudomonadota > Betaproteobacteria > Burkholderiales > Burkholderiaceae > Cupriavidus > Cupriavidus sp. FW305-27. The sequence goes on along the minus strand of NZ_JBYTAG010000049.1, from coordinate 48,908 downwards.
CTGGCGTTGCAGCAGCAGTGCGCGCACATTCACGCCGGGATCGTTGGTGCGGATATCGACAAAGACCTGGTCGCGCTCGCGGCGAATGCCGCTGGCGACGCCTTCGACGATCAGGTACTGGCCCAGGTAGCGGGTGTCGGCTTCCTTGGGGTTGTCGCGGTAGTCATTCAGCAGCGTGTCGGCCTGGAGCTGCGGCAGCCGGTCCGCGGGGCGCTCCGGGTCAATGCTGATCGGGTCGAGCGTGCCATCGCGCGGGATCCCGCGCACGACGCTGGCCGGCACCGCGCTGGCTTCGGCCTGCGCCTCGGGCGCGGCATCGCCGACATCGTCGCGGCGGTCATTGCCGGCAAACCACAACATGCCAAGGACAGCCACGGCGACGATGGCAACAAGGATTTGCTGGGTACGGTTCAACATCGGAAGGTCCTGCGTCAGTGAATGCGGAATGCGGAACGGGATTATGCGCCCTGCCTGCCGCAAAAGCGCTCAATCGCCGCCACGGCGTGGTCGACGCCACGCTCGGCGGCCATCGCGCGGCCCAGCCTGGCGGCCCGTTCGCGCGTGGCCGGCTGCTCGGCAAAGGCGATCATCGACGCCAGCCGCGGCGCGTCGATCTTGTGCCCGGCGACATGACGCGGCGCCACGCCCAGTGCCGCCAGCCGGCCCGCCCAGAAGAACTGGTCGCCCGCAAACGGCAGCACGATCGCCGGCACGCCCGCCGCCGCGGCCGCATGCGTGGTGCCCGCACCGCCGTGATGGATTGCCGCCGACACGCGCGGCAACAGCCAGTCATGCGGGGTGGCGCCCACCACGTGGAAGCTGGATGGCAACGCCGCCACGTCGATGCCGCTCCAGCCCGGATAGAACAGCGCGCGCCGGCCATCGGCCGCCTGCACCAGCGCCGTCACCACCTTGTGCCGGTCAAAGCCCGCCATGCTGCCAAAGCCGATATACAGCGGCGCCTCGCCGGCCGCCAGGAAGTCGCGCAGCGGCGCGTCCGGTTGCCAGTCCGGCTGCGGCGGCATGGTCCACGCGCCGCTCACCAGCCAGTCGTCATGCCAGTCATGCGGACGCGGGACCAGCTGCGGCGAGATCGCGTACAGCGTAGGAAAGTCCGCCCACATCGCCTTGCGCGCCGACGCGCCGAACAGCCTGGAGCGCGCAGCATTGGTCGCGCTACGGAACATGCGCCACAGCACGAAGTTGATCACGTGGTGGCTGGCGCGATTGGCCCACCCCGGCATCCTGAACGGCGGCAGCAGCGCGGACGGAAAGGCCCGCGTCGGCGAGATCGGGAACATGCCCGCGCCGATCACCGGCTTGCCCAACTGCTCGCCCACCGACAGCGCCACATACGCCGTCAGCCCCGAGAACACGATGCCGTCCGCATCGCGCGCAGCCTCCGCCAGCTGCGCCATCCACGCCTCGGTGTTGTCCTCGGCAATGCGCGCGAATGCACGCGTGGCCTCGGCGACGTTGCCGCCTTCGGTCATCAGCTTGTGCAGCGCGCCGCCGGGCGCCAGCGTCTGCTGGATATCGCCTGCCATCGGCGCGAAGGCGAGGCCGTGCTCTGCCGCGAGCGTGGCCGCCGAGCGTTCGCCCAGCATCAGCACGTCATGGCCGGCGGCGCGCAGGCCGAGGCCCAGCGCGACGATGGGGCGGCAGTCGCCCTGGGTACCGAAGGTGATCAGGATGAGGCGCATGGCGGGGGAAAGGTGCGATGCAAAAATCCGCATCGCAGCTTCGATTGTGGTGTTCCCGACAGTTTACCCGGGCGTAGCTTGCGCAGTAGGCCAGCCTGGCCTCAGGAAGCGTGTGCCGGCCAGCGGCCGTCGGCGACCAGGGCCTGCACCGTGTCGGAAATCAGCGCTTGCACGGTCGATGCGGCCATCGACAGTGGGGTGGTGGCAGAGCGGCACAGGTAGACCGGCCGCGAAATGCCGGGCTCGACGATGCGGGCCGCGGACAGCAAGCCGCTGCGCAATTCGCGGCGGACCGACGCATAGGACAGGATGGTGAAGCCGACCCCCGCCGCGGCCAGCTCGATCAACTGCGGAATGGCGTTGACCTCCGCCAGCACGCGCAAGCTGACGTGATGGGATTTCGCATGGCGGTCGATCAGCGCGCGCAGGCCATGCAGCCCGGCCGGCAGGAGCATGGCGTAGTCAGCCAGTTCGGCGAAGGCGACCTGGCCGACCGTGCCCGGACTGCCGCTGGCATTCGGCGCCCCATGGAGCGCGCCAGGGGGTCCCACCAGGACCAGGTCCTCGTCCAGCAGATGCTCGAACAGCAGCCCGGCGCCAGGATCCACCTGGAAGGTCAGGCCGATGTCGATGTGCCCGCTGAGCAGGCGCTCCGGGATATAGCCCGTGCTCAGTTCGATGATCTGGAGCTGGATCTTCTGCCAGCGCGCCAGCGTCTCGCGCACCAGCGCCAGGGTCAGGATCTGCGCCATGGACTGGGGCAGGCCGATCGCGACACGGCCCGCCGGCTCGGCCACGAAGTCGCGGACATCCTCGCAGGCCAGGTCGACGCGGGTCAGGATGTCCTTGGCGTGGCTCACGAAGCGCAGGCCCGCCGCCGTGGGTAGCACGCCCCTCTGGGTACGGTCGAACAGCCTGACGCGTAGTTCTTGCTCGAGTTGCTTGATCTGGAGGCTCAGCGCCGGCTGGGCCAGATGCATGTGCTCGGCCGCCCGCGAGATCGAGCCTGCGGACACGACGGCCAGGAAGCACCGCAGATCCCGTATATCAATGGCCATGATGGGATTTCCAGCAAACGCGCGACAAGGCGGGGAGCTCAGTATATAAAAATTATATGTATGGCATCGTGAAACGGTCTTTTACTTATAGCAAGGCCGGCGCCATAGTGGCAACCAGATTCCCATCCTGCCAGGCAAGCGTGTCCGGCCAGGGACAAGGGAACCACACCGGAGACTGCCATGACATTCAGCCGCCGCACCCTGCTGCTCGGCACTGCCGCCGCCTTGCTGGCCCGGCACGGGTTTGCACAGGGCTGGCCTTCCAGGCCGGTCAGGATCGTGGTGCCGTTCGCGGCGGGAGGTCCGGGCGATTTCGTCGCGCGCCTGGCCGCGAAGCATCTCGCGCAGGTGCTGGCGCAGCCGGTCGTGGTCGAGAACAAGCCAGGCGCCAGCGGCAACCTGGGAGCGCAGTTCGTGCTGGACACGGAGGCCGATGGCCATACCCTGCTGCTGAACACGGTCGGCATGCAGGCGGTCAATCCCCTGATGTACCCAGCCGCGCGCTTCCTGCCGCAGCGCGATTTCGTGGCCATCGGCATTGCCGCCACCGTGCCGAACGTGCTGGTGGTCCATCCGGGCAAGCTCGGTGTCTCGACCATGGGCGACCTGGTCAGGCTTGGCAAGCAGCGGCCCGGCAACCTCACCTTTGCCACCTACGGGCCTGGGAGTTCTCCGCATATCTACGGTGCGCTGCTCCAGCGGCTGGCCGGCTTCTCGGCCATTGAAGTGCCGTACAAGGGCAGCGCGCCGGCCAGCAGCGATGTGATGGCGGGCCAGGTGGACTTCCTGTTCGACAGCATGACCACCTGCGTGAGCCAGATTCAGGGCGGCAAGCTGAAGGGGCTGGCGATCACCTCGGCAGAGCGGTCGCCGCTGTTGCCGGCCGTCCCCACCATGAAGGAGGCGGGCTACGGCGGCCTGGCCATGAAGTACTGGCTGTCGCTCCAGGCTTCGGCCAGGACCCCGCCTGAGATCGTGTCCGCGCTGCGCCAGGCCCTGGCCAGGGCGCTGGCCGATCCCGCCTATCAGCGCGCCCTGGCCGCGCGTGGCGCAGAGCCGCTCCTGATCGCCCCGGCGCAAGTGCAGGCCTTTGTCGACCGCGATGCTGAACGCTGGACTGCCGCGGCCCGCAGCATTGGCATTCGGGCGGAATAGCCGCCACCCGGCCCTCTCATCCGACTTTACATCCATTGAAACTGCCCATGCTTGCGCTACAAGGAATTCGCGTGCTGGACCTGAGCAAGGTGCTGGCCGGCCCGCTGTGCGGCCAGTATCTGGGGGAACTCGGCGCCGACGTCGTCAAGGTCGAGCCGATCGGCGTGGGGGACGATACCCGCGCCTGGCTGCCGCAGGAGCAGGGCCAGTCGGCAACCTTCCTTTCGGTCAACCACAACAAGCGCAGCATCGCGGTCGACCTCAAGACCGCCGAGGGACAGCAGCTCGTGCAGACCCTGGCCGCCGGCGCGGACATCGTGCTGCAGGGCTTCGGCGGAGGCACCGCGGCCCGGCTGGGCGTGGACCATGACAGCCTGAGCGCGCGCAATCCCCGCCTGATCTACTGCGAGATCTCCGGCTATGGCCGCACCGGCCCGCTCGGCAACGAGCCCGGCTATGACGTCATGCTGCAGGCGTTCAGCGGCATGATTAGCACCATGGGCGATCCGGCAGGCAAGCTGGCGCGCGCCAGTTTCTCTCCGGTCGACCTGGGCACGGGCATGCATGCCTTCAGCGGCATCCTGGCCGCGTTGATCGAACGCGAAAAGACCGGGCACGGCGTCTACCTGGAGGTCTCGCTGCTCGATACCGCGCTCGGCTTCATGGGCTACATGGCGCAGAACTACTGGCGCACCGGCCGGGCGCCGGCGCGCATGGGGACCGCGCACCCCGCCATGGCCCCGTACCAGGCCTTCGATGCAGCGGATGGCCCGCTCATGATCGGCGTCGGCAACGATGCCCAGTGGCGCCGCTTCTGCACGGTCGCCGGGCTGCACGACCACGTCGATGACCCCGCGTTCGCCACCAATGCGGCGCGCGTGGCCAACTTCGCGCGCACCGTGGACCTCGTGCAGCGCCGCATCGCCACGCAGCCGGTCGCATTCTGGCTGCAGGCATTGCGCGTGGCAGGCGTGGCCTGCTCGCCCATCCACACACTCGACCAGGCCCTTGCCCACCCGCAGCTGGAGGCGCGGCAGCTGGTGGTCGAATCGGAACACCCGGTGCTGGGCACGGTCCGGAACATGGGTTTGCCGGTGCGGTTTCGCGACGGCAAGCGGCAGGCGCACCGCGCGCCGCCCTTGCTGGGGCAGCACACCGAGGAAATTCTGCGCGAGGCAGGCTTTGGCCCCGACATGATCCGGCGCTACCAGGCCGACGGCATCGTGGCGGTCGCCGGATCCGTCACGTAGTGAGCGCGAGGCAAGCCCGCCCCCAAGTCAACTGAAGCCCGTCCCATATCCACTCAATGGAATCCATGTCCTCCATCCGCTATGCCGTGCGCGACCAGGTCGCCGAAATCCAGCTGGACAGCCTGCCAGTCAATGCGCTGAACGAGGCCATGATCGACGACCTGATCGGCGCCTTGCGGCGCGCCGCCGAAGACGACTCGGTGCGCGCCGTCATCCTCGGCAGCGCCATCCCGCGCCGCTTCTGTGCCGGCCTGCGGCTCGATGCCGTGCAGCAGTCTTCACCGAGCCAGCTCTATGCGCTGGTGGAGAAACTCTATGTGGGGTTGTGCGAGGCGCAGTTCCAGCTGAAGAAGCCGTCGATCGCGGCGGTCGAGGGTGCGGCGCGCGGCGGTGGCATGACCCTGGCCATCTCGTGCGACATGATCGTCGCGGCCGAGGACGCAACATTTGGCTATCCCGAGATCGACGTCGGCATGATCCCTGCCATCCACTACACGCATCTGCCGCGCATCGTCGGGCGCCACCGCGCCTTTGACCTGCTGTTCACCGGGCGCGCATTCGATGCCGACGAAGCCTGGCGGCTTGGCCTGGTCAGCCGCGTCGTGCCGCAGCTGGACGTCATGCGCGAAGCCCGGGCGCTGGCGCAATCCTTCTGCGAGAAATCGCCCACCATCGTGCGGATGGGCCGCGCCGCCTTCCTGCGCGCCAACGACTCCGACTACCGCCGCGGCGTAGCCGGTGCGGTGGAGAGCTTCGGGAATATCGCGGTAACCGATGACGCAAAGGAAGGCGTGGCGGCGTTCGTGGAGAAGCGCAAGCCGGCATGGTCGCCAGGGTGACTGTGATCCCGTCAGGAGAACGCAACCCAGCAGTGCTTTCATCAAAGGGCCAACCATGCCAGATCATTCCCGAGCCGATCGCCTCGAAGCATTCCGCCAGGAGGTTCGCAGCTTCCTGCGCGAGGTGGTCCCGCCCGATATCCGGGCCGCTTCGCGCGCCCATTGCCTGGTGACGCGCGAGCAGGCCGTGCGCTGGCAGCGGATCCTGCATGCGCGCGGGTGGGCGGCACCTGGCTGGCCGCGGGAGTACGGCGGCCCGGGATGGTCGCTGGTGGAGCAGGCAATCTTCCGGGAAGAGCTGGCGGCCAGCGACGCGCCGCGCTATGACAATCTCGGCATCGATACCATCGGACCCACGCTGATCCGCTATGGCACGCCCGAGCAGTGCCGGCGCTTCCTGCCCGGCATGCTGTCCTTCGATGACTTCTGGGCGCAAGGCTATTCCGAGCCCGACGCCGGGTCCGACCTAGCGTCATTGCGCACCGTTGCGCGCCGCGATGGCGACGAATGGGTCGTCAACGGCAGCAAGATCTGGCAGACCCTGGGCCAGTGGGCCAACTGGGCACTGGTGCTGGTCCGCACCGATCCGTCTGCCCGACGCAAGCAAGAAGGCATCTCGGTGCTGCTGATGGACCTGCGCACACCGGGCGTGACGGTGCGGCCGATCCGCTTTATCAACGGCGCGCACTTCCACGTGCAGATGTTCTTCGACGACGTGCGGGTGCCCGCGGCCAACCTGGTGGGCGTGGAACACGCCGGCTGGTCCATCGCCAAGGGACTGCTGGTGATCGAGCGCCTGTTCGTCGCCCGGGTGGGAGACTGCAAGGCGGAGCTGGCCAGCGTCGCGAAACTGGCCGGCAAATGGCGCCCGGGCCCCGGCGCGCAGATCGACGATGCCTTGCTGGCGCGCCGGCATGCCGAGCTGGACATTCGCATGCGCGCGCTCGAAGCCGCGTGGTGGCCGGCAGTGCGGTTTGCTGAGCAGGGCGGCAGCCCTGAGCTGGAAGCCTCGCTGCTCAAGCTCGATGGCAACCTGCTGCTGCAGGACCTGCACACGTTCAAGCTGGATGCGTTGGGCGCCCGAACATTGCCCTTCGATCCCCGCGCGATCGATGGCGAGCCCAGTCCGGAGCCGCTATCTCCTGGCCATGCCGAGAATTTTCCGCTGCACTACTGGCGCTACCGTGGCATCACGCTGGCCGGGGGCTCGTCGGAGATACAACGCCAGATCGTTGCCAAGGCTGTGTTCGGCGGACTGACCGAGATCGACCGCCCCCGCCAGGACCAGATGGACGAGCAGCAGGCGATCATGGACGGCACCCTGCGCCGCTGGCTGGACAAGCACTACGGCTTCGAGCGCAGGCGCGAGGTCGTGGCTGCCAGGGACGGCTTCGACCCTGCCGCATGGGCTGCCCTTGCCGAGCTGGGCCTGACCGGCCTGCTGATCCCGGAGTGCGACGGCGGCCTGGGCGGCACCCTGTCCGACCTCATGCCATTGCTGGAAGCGCTCGGCGAGGCCCTGGTGGTGGAGCCCATGCTCTGGAGCGCGGTCCTCGGCACGCAGGTGCTGCTTGGCGCGGAGAACGCAGAAGGACGCGAACCGCTGCTCGCAGCGCTGGCCAGCGGCCAGGCCCGCTGCGCGCTGGCTTATCGCGAGGGCCAGTCCCGCCGCGACGTCCACCATCCTGAAACCGTTGCGCGCCGGGATGGCGTTCACTGGCGCCTGCACGGCGTCAACCGGCTGGTGATGGGCGCCGCCCAGGCGCAGCATCTGTTTGTTACGGCTTGCCTGCCTGAAGGCGGGCTGGCGCTGTTCGATGTGCCGAGCCAGGCGGCCGGTGTCGGCCTGCGTGCCTATCAGCTCCACGACGGGCGCAGCGCGGCGGACATTCGCTTCGACAACGTCGAACTGCCTGCGTCCGCGCTGCTCTGCGGCGCGGACCACGCCACGGCGTTGCTGGACGACGCGCTGGAACTTGCCACCCTCGCCCTCTGCGCGGAAAGCATCGGGGCCATGCGGCGATCGCTTGCCCTCACGGTTGAGTACATGCGCATGCGCAAGCAGTTCGGCCGCACCCTTTCAGAGCAGCAAGTGCTTCAGCATCGGGTGGCCGACCACTATCGCGGCTGGCATGCCGCACGCCAGCTGGTGCGCGAAGCCGTTGCAGGCTGGTCCCTGGTGCCGCCGGCCGAGCGCTCGCGCCGCGTCAGCGCCGCCAAGTACATGGTTGGCCATGCCAGCCGTGTGCTTGCGCTTGACGCCCTGCAACTGCATGGGGCGATCGGCATGCAGGACGAAACCCCGATCAGTCACTACAGCAAGCGCCTGATGGCCAACGATGCACTGCTCGGCAATGCCTCGGCGCATCTCGGGCGCTTTGTCGATGCCGGCCATCGCTCGCAGGCGTGAACAGGACAACACTGAGAAGAAAGAGGCAATGCCATGCAAGCACTCCGCAGTACCAGGCGCCTGGCGCTCGCACTTGCCGCTGCCCTGGGCGCAATGATGGCGGCCCCGGCTGTGTCCGCGCAAACGGGCGCGGCGTGGCCTGCGCGGCCGGTTACCATCATCGTGCCGGGCGCGGCAGGGGGCACGATCGATATTCCCATCCGCCTGCTCGCGCAGAAACTGAGCCTTCGCCTTGGCCAGCCTGTCATCGTGGACAACCGGCCCGGCAGCGGGGGCATCATCGGCACACAGGCGGCGCTACGCGCGCCCGCCGACGGCTACACGCTCCTGGCCGGGAATGTCGGGCCGCAGGCCATCAACTACAGCGCCTACAAGACCCTGCCATACAAGCCGGACGATCTGGTGGGGATTACCGATGTCATCTCTTTTCCCAGCGTCCTGGTCGTCAACGCACAGTCGCCGATCCGGAGCGCCGCCGACCTGGTCGCGCAAATGAGGGCGCAGGCGGGAAAGCTGTCCTTCGGCTCCTCCGGCATCGGCCAGACCAGCCACCTGACCGGCGAACTGCTCAAGCAGCGCACGGGAACGGATGCCATTCACGTTCCCTATCGCGGTTCCACGCCGGCGACCACCGCGCTGCTGGCCGGTGAAACGACTTTCCAGTTCGACAACCTGACCCAGGCCCTGCCGCATATCCGGGCCGGCAAGCTGCGCCCGCTCGCCGTGACGTCGGCACGGCGAATCCCCAGCCTGCCCGAGGTGCCGACCATGGAGGAAACCGGGGTGGGCAACCTCTTGTCGACGGCGTGGATCGGCATCTTTGTGAAAGCCGGCACGCCGCCGGAGATCGCAGCCAGGCTGCATGAGCACCTGGTCGCGGTCCTGCGCGCCCCGGACGTGGTTACCGAAATCAGCCGGACGGGCGGTATTCCAGGCGGACAGGCACAGGAGAGATTCGCCGCCTTTGTCACGGCGGAACGCTTGCGCTGGAGCGAAACCATCAAGACATCGCAGCTGAGCCTGGATTGAGGTCAGGCGCTGCGCCTTATTTTCCGATGCAAAACCGCGTAAAGATCGTCCCCAGCAGATCATCACTGGTGAACTCACCCGTAATGCTGTTCAGGCAATCCTGTGCCAGCCGCAGTTCTTCGGCAAACAGGTCCAGCGCCTGCGCCTGGTGCTCGGCCTGCTCGGCGGCGACATCCAGGTGCGATTGCGCATTCCGCAGCGCCGTCAGGTGCCGCTCGCGCGCCAGGAAGTTGCCTTCATTGCCCGACTGCCAGCCCACCAGCCGCAGCAGCTCACGGCGCAGCAGTTCAATGCCGGCCCCGGTGCGCGCCGAGATCCAGATCTCGGTCGGGTTGGGGCCGTTGGCGGCGACCACGTGCGGGCGGTTGCCGCCGAAGACGACATCGCCAACCGCGGGCGCCTTGTCGATCTTGTTGACGATGCGCACGATCGGCGAGCCCGGCGGCAGCTGGCCGCTGAGCTGGTCGTCGATGGCGTCGTCAGTCTCTGACAGGCCATGGCGCAGGTAGTCGGTGGCGTCGACCAGGTGCAGCACGATGTCGGCGCGGCGGATAGCGTCCCAGGTGCGTTCGATGCCGATGCGCTCGACTTCGTCGGCGGCATGCTCGCGCAGGCCGGCGGTGTCGATGATATGCAGCGGGATGCCGTCGATCTGGATGGTCTCGCGCACGCGGTCGCGCGTGGTGCCGGCGATGGGCGTGACGATGGCCAGCTCCGCGCCGGCCAGCGCGTTCAGCAGCGACGACTTGCCCACGTTGGGCTGGCCCGCCAGCACCACCGACAGGCCCTCGCGCAGCAGCGCGCCCTGGCGCGCCTGCGCCAGCACGCCGCTCAGTTCGGTGCGGATGGTGGCAAGCTGGCCGCGCGCGTCGGACTGTTCCAGGAAATCGATCTCTTCTTCGGGGAAGTCCAGCGTGGCTTCGACCAGCATGCGCAGGTGGATGACCTTGTCCACAAGCTGGCGGATGGCGTTGGAGAATTCGCCCTCCATTGAACGCGCCGCCGAGCGCGCCGCGGCCTCGGTGCTGGCTTCGATCAGGTCGGCCACGGCCTCGGCCTGGGCCAGGTCGAGCTTGTCGTTGAGGAAGGCGCGCCGCGTGAACTCGCCGGGCTCTGCCAGGCGCAGGCCGATGCCGTCGCCCGCTTGCAGGCAGCGTGTCAGCAGCATCTGCATCACCACCGGCCCGCCGTGGCCCTGCAGCTCGAGCACTTCCTCGCCGGTATAGGAATTGGGCGCCGGGAAATACAGCGCCAGGCCGTGGTCGATGACCTTGCCATGGCCATCGAGGAACGGCAGGTAGGTGGCGTGGCGCGGCTTCAGTGCCTGGCCGCAGACGGCGCGCATCACGGGGCCAACATCGGGGCCCGACACGCGCACCACGCCGATGCCGCCGCGTCCGGGCGCGGTGGCGATGGCGGCAATGGGAACCTGGGGAGCAGTCATGGCGCTATTGTCGCAGATCGGGTGCGGTTGGCGTGGCACGCGGTGGGCAGGCCGCCATGGCGGGCGGGTGGTCAGCTGGCACCGGGCAGCGGGCGCGGCGGCGCCTCGTCCGGCATTGCCTGCGCCTGCAGGCAATCGGCCAGCAGCCGGCGCGCGACGATGCCGTCGACAAGGCGGCCGAGCTTTGCCTGCCCTTTGACCAGCTTGCGATGCAGGTCCCTGGTGTAGCGGGATGGCAGCACCGGCTCGAATGCCTCGATCACATAGCGCAGTCGCTTGCCGGCGATGCGCTGCTCATGCACCGCGCGGGGATCGCCGCGGCGTGCGGCCTTTGCCAGCGCGCGCAGGCGCTTGCGGCCGCGGCGCACGCGCCTGCGCGCAAAGGGCCCGAGGCGGCCACCGCCATTGCGGGCGCGGGCGGCCAGCTGGGCCAGGTGCGCCAGGTCGCGATGCAGCGCTGGCAGCGGCCAGTCACGGTAACCGGCCAGGGCCGCCAGCATGGTTTGCCGTGCGGTGTCGCGGCGCTCTCGGGCGGTGTCGGCGATGGCCGACAGCACGGTATCGTCCGGTTCCAGTTTGCGTGCCGGGGCAATGGTTTCGGCCAGGAATACGTCCCAGTCGCGCACGTCGCTGGTGGCGCGCGCCAGCATGCGCAGGTCATGCTTCCAGCGATCGCGCTCCTGCCGCGGCAACGACGGCCCCAGGGCCCAGAGCACCGCGCGCGCATGGCGCACCGCCACGCGCAGCGCGTGCAGGTCTTCGGGCTCGTCGCGGTGCAGCAACTGGGCCAGGCTCGCTTCGATGCGCGCCAGGCTTGCCTGCGTCAGCGCGGCAAAGGCCGCGGCGGGCCGCGTCTTGCGGCGCAGTGTGGGGGGATGGGTGTCGGCGATCATTGCGGGCTGCATGCGCTCAGGCGCGCACTCGGGTCGCGGATGCTTCCAGTGTAGGCGACGGCACGCCGGCCCGCTTCCGCGCGGCGTAACAGGCGCATGGATGGTTGACAGCCCCGCGCCTTCACGCTGCAATGCGCACATCCCGGTGATGCAGTGACCCGACAAGGAACAGCCATGACCACCGAACAGGAACGGCTTCTGCTGCGCGACACCATCGAGGCGGGCTTTCGCCAGGCCGCCTTTGTCAACGATGTCGGCATCACGCTGGCGGACTGCGGGCCCGGCTGGTGCGAATCCACGCTGGCCATTGCGCCGCGCCACCTGCAGCACGGCGGCATCGTCCATGCGGGCGTGCAGGCCACCATCGCGGACCACACCGCGGGCGCGGCGGCATCCACCATCCTGGAGGCAGGCCAGCACGTGGTCACCGCGGAGTTCAAGATCAACCTGCTCAGGGCCGTGCGCAGCGAACGGCTGCGCTGCCGTGCCGATGTGCTCAAGTCCGGCCGTTCGATCATCGTGGTGGAGGCGGATGTCTTCGCCGACGTCCACGGTGAATCGGTGCTGGTCAGCCGCCTGAACGCCACCATGAGCGTGCTGGACCTGGCCTGAGCCCTCTCCCACCGTTGAAAGGAAGCGACCCATGATCGACCACACCGGCGTAAGCGTCAGTGACTACGGCAAGAGCCGCGCCTTCTACCAGGCGGCGCTGGGCGCCATCGGCTATGTGCTGGACAAGGAATTCCCGGCCAGCGTCACCGGCAGCACCGATGTCGCAGGCTTCGGCGCACCGGGGCAACCCGACTTCTGGATCCACCGCGGCACGCCCAACCAGCCGCCGCTGCATGTGGCCTTCCGCGTGGACAGCCGCGAGACCGTCGATGCCTTCCATCGCGCGGCGCTGGCCGCGGGCGGGCGCGACAACGGCGCGCCGGGCATCCGCGCGCACTACCACCCCAACTACTACGGCGCCTTCGTGCTGGATCCGGACGGGCACAACATCGAAGCGGTGTGCCACAAGCCGGCGTAGGGCTGGCCTCAGCGCGTCGCGACGATAAACAGGCGCGGGAACGGCAGCAGCACCGACCCGTCCGGCAGCGCCGGGTACGCCTTGGCAATCTCGGTCTGGTAGCGCGCCAGGTAGGCGGCGCGCTCGGCCTCGTCCAGCGGTTGCAGGAAGGGGCGCAGGCCGCTGCCCTTGAACCACTCCACCACCGCGGCCGGGCCGCCCGCCAGCGGATGGTGGTACGTGGTCAGCCATACGTCCACGCGCTGGCACAGCGGGCGCAACAGCTCGTAGTACCACTGCGCCGGGGCACGCTCGGCGCGGGCCTTGCTGGCGCCGGCGAGCTTTTCTGCCCACGGGCTTTCCGCCGCCACCTGGCGCATCAGCCGGTGCGCGGGTTCTTCCAGGTTGTCCGGCATCTGCACGGCCAGCGTGCCGCCGGGAGCGAGCCTGGATACCAGTGCCGGGAACAGGCTGGCGTGGTCAGGCAGCCACTGCAGCACGGCATTGGCCAGGATCACGTCATAGGGCCCGGCCTCGTCCCAGGCGCCGATGTCGGCCACGCGGAACTGCACCGCGGGCAGGCGCTTGCGCGCCGCATCGACCATGTCCTGCGAGCTGTCCAGCCCGGTCACCGACGCCCCCGCATAGCGCGCCAGCAGCACCTCGGTGGAGTTGCCCGGCCCGCAGCCGATATCCACCGCGCTGCGCGCGATCTCATTGGGGATGGCAGCCACCAGGTCGCGGACCGGGCGGGTGCGTTCGTCTTCGAAGGCGACGTATTGGTGGGCGGACCAGCTCATGGGGGATCTCCTGACTTTTAGAGCAGGCCAGTAGGATACGCCTGCCGCAGCGGTTCGCTGGCCCTGTCAGCCAGCCCTTACCCCAGCTTCTTCTTCAGCAGCTCATTCACCTGCGCCGGATTGGCCTTGCCCTTGGTCGCCTTCATCGCCTGCCCGACCAGCGCATTGAACGCCTTCTCCTTGCCCGCGCGGAATTCCTCGACCGACCTGGCGTTGGCAGCCAGCACGTCGTCGATGATCTTCTCCAGCTCGCCGGTGTCGGACATCTGCTTCAGGCCCTTGGCCGCGATGATGGCGTCGGCATCGCCGCCGTGCTCGCCGGCCCACATCGCCGGGAACACGTCCTTCTTGGCGGTGTTGTTCGATACCGTGCCGTCGGCGATGCGCGCGAGCAGCCTGGCCAGTTGCGCCGGCGTGACCGGTGCGGCGTCGATGGCGATGCCTTCGCGGTTCAGCTGCGAGGCCACGTCGCCCATCAGCCAGTTGGCCGCGGGCTTGGCGTTGGCGGCGCCGGCGTCGGCCACCACGGCCTCGTAGTAGGCGGCGAAGGCCTTGGTCGCGGTCAGCGTGGTGGCGTCATAGGCCGACAGGCCGTACTGCGAGACAAAGCGCGCCTGCATCGCCACCGGCAGTTCCGGCAGCTCGCCGCGCACGCGCTCGACCCAGCTCGCGTCGATTTCCAGCGGCATCAGGTCGGGGTCTGGGAAGTAGCGGTAATCGTGCGCGTCTTCCTTGGTGCGCATGGCGCGCGTTTCGCCCGTTTCCGGGTCGAACAGCACGGTGGCCTGCTGGATCTTGCGGCCGTCCTCGATCTCGGCGATCTGCCACTGCACTTCGTACTCGATGGCCTGCTGCAGGAAGCGGAACGAATTCAGGTTCTTGATTTCGCGGCGGGTGCCGAATTCCTTCTGGCCGAGCGGGCGCACCGACACGTTGGCGTCGCAGCGGAAGCTGCCTTCCTGCATGTTGCCATCGCAGATGCCCAGCCACACCACCAGCGAGTGCAGCGCCTTGGCATAGGCCACGGCTTCGGCGGCGCTGCGCATGTCGGGCTCGGTGACGATTTCCAGCAGCGGGGTGCCGGCGCGGTTCAGGTCGATGCCGGTCATGCCGGCGAAGTCTTCGTGCAGGGACTTGCCCGCGTCTTCTTCCAGGTGGGCGCGGGTCAGGTTGACGGTCTTTTCGTAGAACTCGCCCTTCCTGCCTTCGACCTGGATGGTGATGGTGCCGCCCTGTACCACCGGGATCTCATACTGGCTGATCTGGTAGCCCTTGGGCAGGTCGGGGTAGAAGTAGTTCTTGCGCGCAAAGACGCTGCGCGGCGAAATGGTGGCGCCGATCGCCAGGCCGAACTGGATGGCGCGCTCGACCGCGCCCTTGTTGAGCACCGGCAGCACGCCCGGCAGCGCCAGGTCCACCGGCGAGGCCTGCGTGTTGGCCTCGGCCCCGAAGGCGGTGGAGGTGCCGGAAAAAATCTTGGAGGCCGTCGAAAGCTGAGCGTGCGTTTCGAGGCCGATCACCACTTCCCATTGCATGGCGGTATTCCTGTTCGGTTCTTTCGGTTCTGTCTGTTGCGGTGGAGCGGCGCAGCCGCCCCGGGGTTCAGTCTGGTCTTGCCCCGGCCCTCAGGGGTCGGGGCTGGCAAGCCATGAGTCGAGCTGGGCCAGCGCGGCCACGCGGGCCACCGCATCGCCGCCGACGGTGACGCCCTGGGTCTTGCGCATGCCCGCCGGTACGTCGCGGCGCATATGCAGCTCGCTGGTGCCGTCAAAGCCGTGATAGGCGCCGGGGTAGATCTCCAGCCGGAAGCGCGCGCCCGGCTGGCGCGCCAGCACCGCGCTTTGCAGCATGGCGCAGCGGGTGGCGGGCGTCCAGTCGTCGGCGCCGCCGATCATCAGCAGCATAGGCGCGCGCAGGCGGAAGTTGTGCTGCTGCACGGCGCGCCTGCAGCCCGGGTAGAACGCCACCGCACGCTCCACCTGGGGCGTGCCGGCCGGCCACGGGCGGCTGGCATCGACGGTGGCCAGCACCGCCTGCGCGCCGTTGGACCAGCCCAGCAGCACGATACGCGCGGTGTCGACCGCCGGCTGCTGCGCCACCCAGCGCAGCGCGGCCAGCGCATCGGCGCGGCGCGTGCGGTCGTCGATGCCGCGCGCGTCGATGGGTTCGGAGCAGATGCCGTGGGGCCTGCCGCGCGCGCTGAAGCTGTCGGGCATCAGCACGGCATAGCCGCGCTCGTTCAGCCAGTGCGCGTATTCGCGGTAGCGTTGCTGCAGCAGTCCGGAAACGTCCGCCTGGGCGGTTCCGGCGGCACCCGCCGCGCTCGCGCGCGCGGGGCGCGCGGACAGCAGGCCGCCGCAGCCGTGCAACGCCACCACCACCGGCAGCGCGCGCGGGGTGGCGCCCTCGCGCGGCAGGAACCAGTAGGCGGTGAGCGCGGGCGTGGCCGCATCGCCGCGCAGCTGGACACGCTGCGCCGGCACGGGTGCCGTGGCCGCGGATCCTGGCGCGGCCCGGCTCACCGCATTCGGCGCCAGCACGCCGGCGGGCGTCAGCGGCGCCGGCTGCGCCAGCGCGGGCGCGGGCAGTTCCGGTGTATGCGCGGATGCGCCGGCCAGCCATGCGCCCAGCCCCAGTGCCACCGCGGCGCGCAGCACCGCCACCGCCGGACGGGCGGTGCGCGGTGAGCGTTGCGGGGTGGCGGGTGCGTGGGTCATGGCCGGCTTCGGTGGCTTCAGCGCGTGCGGGCGCAGGCGCCGCTGCCCGGCTCGAACATCACGGGCCAGGCTTCTTCGTAGACGCCGGGGGTGCAGCGCTGCTGGCAGTTGGCGTGCGCCAGCGTAACGCGGCGCGGGTCCTGCCAGACCATCAGCTTGCAGCCGCTGCCGTCATTGGCGCGCAGCTCGATATGCGGCTTCTTCTGGACCTGGCGGAAGTCCGCCAGGTTGAAGCTGCACGAGCCGCGCTTGCCTACCCACAGCTTCCACGACAGCTGCTGCACGCTGTTGTCCGACACGCGCAGCTGGGCGTCTTCGCGGAAGCCGTCTTCCTCGGTGCGGCGGCAGTCGCCGGCCAGGTCGATGTCGCGGCTGGCGATTGGAGCGGGCCGGCCCAGCCCGCCCGGCAGCGGGATGCAGCCGGCCACCGCCGCGGCGAGCGCGGCCGCGGCCATCAGGCGCAGGGTCAGCGAGGAGCGCGCGGTCATGTTCATGCCTTGCCCGGACGGCGCAGGTGCCAGTCGGTCGCCTGCTGGAACGCGTGCGCGGTCTGCAGCAGGCGCGCCTCGTCGAAGTAGTTGCCGATCAGCTGCAGGCCCACCGGCATGCCGGCCTCGCCAAAGCCGCACGGCACGCTCATGCCGGGCAGGCCGGCCAGGCTGGTCGACAGCGTGAAGATATCGGCCAGGTACATCTGCACCGGGTCCGAGGTCTTCTCGCCCAGTTTCCACGCCACCGTCGGCGCCACCGGCCCCATGATCACGTCGCACTGGGCGAAGGCACGCTGGAAGTCGTCGGCGATGATGCGGCGGATCTTCTGCGCCTGCAGGTAGTAGGCGTCGTAGTAGCCATGCGACAGCACATAGGTGCCGACCATGATGCGGCGCTTGACCTCGGCGCCGAAGCCTTCGGCGCGGCTCTTCTTGTACATGTCGAGCAGGTCGCGGTATTCGGCCGCGCGGTGGCCGTAGCGCACGCCGTCAAAGCGCGACAGGTTGGACGAGGCCTCGGCCGGCGCGATCACGTAGTACACCGGGATCGACAGCTCGGTCTTTGGCAGCGTCACCTCGACCAGCGTGGCGCCCAGCTTTTCATACTCGGCCAGCGCGGCGCGCACGGCCTGCTCGACGTCGGCCGACAGGCCCTTGCCGAAGTATTCCTTCGGCAGGCCGATGCGCAGGCCGGCGAGCGGGCGCTCGGTAGTGGCGCCGGCGCGCGGCTGGCCCAGCAGGCGGGTGTAGTCCTCGTCCACGCCGCCCTGCGCGGGCGTGATGCTGGTGGAGTCCCTGGGGTCGAAGCCGGCCATGGCGTTGAGCAGCAGCGCGCAGTCTTCGGCGCTATGGGCCATCGGGCCGGCCTGGTCCAGCGACGAGGCGAAGGCGATCATGCCGTAGCGCGACACGCGGCCGTAGGTCGGCTTGATGCCGGTGATGCCCGAGAACGACGACGGCTGGCGGATCGAGCCGCCGGTGTCGGTGCCGGTGGCGGCGGGGGCCAGGCCGGCGGCCACGGCCGCGGCCGAGCCGCCCGACGAGCCGCCGGGCACGCGGCTGGTGTCCCAGGGGTTGCGCACCGGGCCGAAATGCGAGTTCTCGTTGGACGAGCCCATCGCGAACTCGTCCATATTGGTCTTGCCCAGCGTGACCATGCCGGCCGCGGCCATGCGTTCGACCACGGTGGCGTCGAACGGGCTTTCATAGTTGGCCAGCATCTTCGAGCCGGCGGTGGCACGCCAGCCGCGCGTGACGAACACGTCCTTGTGCGCGATCGGCACGCCGGTCAGCGGCGCGGCCTCGCCGCGGGCGCGGCGTTCATCGGCGGCGCGCGCCTGCGCCAGGGTCCGCTCGGCATCGACGTGGATAAACGCGTTGAGCGCGGCGGCCTGCTCGATGCGGGCCAGGTACTCGCGTGCGAGTTCCTCGGCGGAGACGGAGCGCGCGGCCAGCGCATCGGCTAGCTGGCGCAGGGAGGTCACGGAATCAGCGGAAAAGGGCATGACAGTCGGTTGGCATCAGGGGGTGGCGTACTGGCGGATGGCCGGCGCCGGACAGGCATGCACGGGTGCGTCGGGTCCGGGCCGGGCGGCGGTCATTCGATGACCTTGGGCACCAGGTACAGGCCGTCTTCGGTGGCCGGCGCGGGGCGCTGGTAGTCGGCGCGGCGGTCGGATTCGGTGACCACGTCCTCGCGCAGGCGCTGGACCATGTCGCGCACGGCTGACAGCGGGTGGGCCAGCGGCTCGATGCCGCTGGTGTCGACCGCCTGCATCTGCTCGACCAGCGAGAAAAAGTTGTTCAGCTGCGCAAGCGTCTGGGCGGCCTCGTCATCGCTGATTTCGATGCGGGCCAGGTGGGCGATGCGCTTGACGTCGGATAGAGCGAGGGCCATGGCGTGGTGGTTCGGATGCTCGGATGCGGGGGCGCGGGCTGCGCCGGCGGCTGGCTCATGGGGCGGCTGCGTCGCACGGCCCGTGGCCTGACCGGGGGCGCCGGAGTGGCGCCCCGGAGTCGTCGGAATTACAGGTATTTTCAGGCTGTAAACGCCCGAAGCAGCAGGAATTATAAGGTATCATTGCGAGTTACCGACCCTTGGCAACGCTTACGCCACATGGCCGCAGGCCGGCGCGCTTGCGCCTGGCATCCGCAGGCGCCCGAAGGGCGGACCTGGGTCCTCTGATTAGGCCTCTGCAGCCGGCCAGCGCATGTCGCAGTGATTCGATATGGTGCGCCGGTGCCTGCACATTTCCGCGAACTTTTCCGCGGGGTCTAATCAAAGGTTCCCGTAGGGCCGGCGCGCGCGGTGCGCCGGCGATTGCCGTTCCCATTCCATCCCGGCCCGGGCAGCCCCGTGCCGGACGGCGGGCGGACCGGGAAGCCGGGAACCATTCCGTATTCAACACAACGTATTTCGTGGCCGGGCCGTTCGCGGTGCCGGCCGCTTCGCCTACCCGCGAACACCACCACAGACAGGATTCCTGATGTTCGGATTTCTCCGCAGCTACTTCTCCAACGACCTGGCGATCGACCTCGGCACCGCCAACACGCTGATCTACATGCGCGACAAGGGCATCGTGCTGGACGAGCCCTCGGTCGTCGCGATCCGCCAGGAAGGCGGCCCCAACGCCAAGAAGACCATCACGGCGGTGGGCAAGGAAGCCAAGCAGATGCTGGGCAAGGTGCCGGGCAATATCGAGGCGATCCGCCCGATGAAGGACGGCGTGATCGCCGACTTCACCGTCACCGAGCAGATGCTCAAGCAATTCATCAAGATGGTGCACGACAGCAAGCTGCTGCGCCCGAGCCCGCGCATCATCATCTGCGTGCCGTGCGGCTCGACCCAGGTCGAGCGCCGCGCCATCCGCGAATCGGCGCTGGGCGCCGGTGCCAGCCAGGTCTACCTGATCGAGGAGCCGATGTCGGCTGCGATCGGCGCCGGCCTGCCGGTGTCCGAGCCGTCGGGCTCGATGGTGGTGGATATCGGCGGCGGCACCACCGAGGTGGGCATCATCTCGCTGGGTGGCATGGTCTACAAGGGTTCGGTGCGCGTGGGCGGCGACAAGTTCGACGAGGCCATCGTCAACTACATCCGCCGCAACTACGGCATGCTGATCGGCGAACAGACCGCCGAAGCGATCAAGAAGGAAATCGGCTCGGCCTTCCCGGGCTCCGAAGTCCGCGAGATGGAAGTCAAGGGCCGCAATCTGTCCGAAGGCATCCCGCGCGCCTTCACCGTGTCGTCCAATGAAATCCTCGAAGCCCTTACCGATCCGCTGAACCAGATCGTTTCGGCGGTGAAGATCGCGCTGGAACAGACCCCGCCCGAACTGGGCGCCGACATCGCCGAGCGCGGCATGATGCTGACCGGCGGCGGCGCGCTGCTGCGCGACCTGGACCGCCTGCTGGCGGAAGAAACCGGCCTGCCGGTGCTGGTGGCCGAAGACCCGCTGACCTGCGTGGTGCGCGGTTCCGGCATGGCGCTGGAACGCATGGACAAGCTCGGCAGCATCTTCTCCTACGAGTAAGAAGGACGCTCACGTGGCGATGCGCGGCCTGCCGGATCCAGCGATCAGGGCGGCGTCGCGGCGCCTCATCCGCCGGGGCCGGGCCCTGGCAGTTCCCGCCGCCCGGCCGTGCCGCTCCCGTCCCCGCAAGGGACCCGGGCGCGGCACGGCGGGCGGCGGGGCGTTTCCGCGTGGGCTTTGGCCTTTGTTCGGGTAAATGGATTACTCCCCTCCGCCGCTCTTCAAGCAAGGCACCTCGGCTGTCGCCAGGCTGGTCCTGTACGTGGGTATCGCGCTGGCGCTGCTGGTGGTCGATGCCCGTTTCGACGCGCTCAGCGTGGGCCGGCAGGTTGCCGCCACCGTGCTGATGCCGGTCGAACGCCTGGTGCTGACGCCGCGCGACGCACTGCGCACGATGTTCGACTATGCGCAGTCGTCGGCGATGCTCGCCACCGAAAACCGCGAACTGCGCCAGAACGCCGTGCAGCAGGCCCAGGCCTCGGTGCGCCAGGCGCAGCTGGAGTCCGAGAACAACCAGCTGCGCAAGCTGCTCGGGCTGGCGCAGCAGTCGGCCACGCCGGTGACGGCCGCCGAGATCCTGTATGACGCGCGCGATCCCTACACCCAGCGTATCGTGATCGACAAGGGCAGCCAGCACGGCCTGCGCGCCGGCTACCCGGTGATCGACGAGCGCGGCGTGGTGGGGCAGGTCACGCGCGTGTCGCCGTTCCAGTCCGAGGTGACGCTGCTCACCGACAAGGACCAGGCCATCCCCGTGCAGGTGGTGCGCAACGGGCTGCGCAGCGTGGCCTTCGGCGGCGCGCGCGCGGGCCAGCTGGACCTGCGCTTCATGGCCGCCGCCGCCGACCTGCAGCAGGGCGACCTGCTGGTGACCTCGGGCCTGGACGGCACCTACCCGCCGGGCCTGCCGGTGGCAAAGATCGTCCATATCGAGCGCAAGGCCGATACCGCGTTTTCGCGCGTGTACTGCGAGCCGGTGGCCGGCGTGCGCGCGCACCGCCTGCTGCTGGTGGTGCGCTACGACGCGGCCATTCCCGCGCGGGAAACGGTCGAGGCCAAGCCGGAGGCGCCGGTCAAGGGCGCCAAGTCCGCTGCGGCACGCGCTGCCGCCGATAGCGCAGCGGCTGCCAAGGCCGCACCCGCCAAGGAGGCACCACGGTGACCAATCCCCAATACCTGCTGCGGCCGGTCAATCCCGCCTTTATCGCCTTCAGCTTCGTGCTGGCGTTCCTGTTCAACCTGATGCCCTGGGGCACCACGCTGTGGGTCCCCGACATGGTGGCGCTGGTGCTGGTGTTCTGGAACATCCACCAGCCGCGCAAGGTGGGCATGGGCGTGGCCTTCCTGCTGGGCCTGCTGATGGACGTGCACGATGCCCGGCTGCTGGGCGAGCACGCACTGGCCTACACTCTGCTGGCCTACTTCGCCATCACCATCCACCGCCGCGTGCTGTGGTTCACCGTCTATACCCAGGCGCTGCACGTGCTGCCGCTGCTGTTCGTCGTGCACGCGGTGCCGGTGCTGATCCGGCTGGCCATGGGCGCGCCGCTGCCGGGCTGGCAACTGCTGCTGGCACCGGCGATCGAGGCGCTGCTGTGGCCGCTGGCCACCAGCCTGCTGCTGGCGCCGCAGCGCCGTTCGAGCGATGTCGACGAGACGCGTCCGATCTGACGCCGCACGCACCTGACCGCACCTAAACGCTCATCCCTGGCCAACGCAGTACCATGACCGAAATCCGCAACGTCGAACTGGAAATCGGCCGCTTCCGCATCCGCGTGGCGGCCGCGGCCCTGTTCACGGTGATCTGCTTTGGCCTGCTGTTCACGCGCTTCCTGTGGCTGCAGTGGTACAAGCATGACCAGTACTCGGCCAAGGCCGAGGACAATCGCATCTCGGTGGCGCCGATCGAGCCCAACCGCGGCATCATCATGGACCGCAACGGGATCGTGCTGGCGCGCAATTATTCCGCGTACACGCTGGAGATCACGCCGTCCAAGCTGGGCGATACGCTGGACAACACCATCGAAGGCCTGTCGGCGCTGGTGGATATCCAGCCGCGCGACCGGCGCCGCTTCAAGCGGCTGATGGAAGAGTCGCGCAGCTTTGAAAGCCTGCCGATCCGCAGCCAGCTGAGCGACGAGGAAGTGGCGCGCTTCTCCGCGCAGCGCTTCCGCTTCCCGGGCGTGGATGTGCGCGCGCGGCTGTTCCGGCAGTACCCGCTGGGCGAGTCGGCTTCGCACGTGATCGGCTACCTGGGCCGCATCTCGCAGCGCGACCAGGAACGCATCGAGGCCATGGACGAGGCCAACGATGCCGACGGCGCCAAATACGATCCGCGCAAGGACGCCGACAACTACAAGGGCACCAACTACATCGGCAAGATCGGCCTGGAGCAGAGCTACGAGAGCGAGCTGCACGGCCTGACCGGCTTCGAGGAAGTGGAAGTGAGCGCGGGCGGGCGCCCCATCCGCACGCTTTCGACCTCACCCGCCACGCCTGGCAACAACCTGATCCTGTCGCTGGACATCCGCCTGCAGCAGCTGGCCGAGGCACTCTACGGCAACCGCCGCGGCGCACTGGTGGCGATCGAGCCGTCCACCGGCGACATCCTGGCCTTTGTCTCCAAGCCGACCTACGACCCCAACCTGTTCGTCGAGGGCATCGACACCAATACCTGGAACGAGCTCAACAACTCGCCCGACAAGCCACTGCTGAACCGCCCGCTGCGCGGCACCTACCCGCCGGGCTCGACCTACAAGCCGTTCATGGCGCTGGCCGCGCTGACCACCGGCAAGCGCACCGCGGCCTGGGGCATGTCCGACCCCGGCTTCTTCACGCTGGGCAACCATACCTTCCGCGACGACAAGCCGGGCGGCCATGGCTGGGTCGACATGCACAGCTCGATCGTGCATTCGTGCGACACCTACTACTACGCGCTGGCGCGCGACATGGGCGTCAACGGCATCCATGACTTCATGAAGCCGCTGGGCTTCGGCCAGATCACGGGCATCGACATCGAGGGCGAAAGCCGCGGCATCCTGCCGTCGACCGACTGGAAGCGCAAGGCGTACCGCAAGCCCGAGCAGCAGAAGTGGTACGACGGCGAGACCATCTCGCTGGGCATCGGCCAGGGCTACAACAGCTTCACCATCCTGCAGCTTGCGCAGGCCACCTCGGTCATCGTCAACGACGGCAAGGTGATGAAGCCCCACCTGGTCAAGGCCGTGGAGGATGCGGTCACGCGCAAGCGCACGCTGACCGTGCCCAAGGAAAGCTACACGATCCCGCTCAAGCAGGCCGACATCAACGTGATCAAGCGCGCCATGGTGGCGGTGACGCATTCCGGCACGGCCGCGCGCGTGTTCGCCGGCGCCGCCTACGAATCGGCGGGCAAGACCGGCACGGCGCAGACCTACAGCCTGGCCAAGGGCGAGAAGTACAACCACCACGCGCTGGACGAGCGCAAGCGCGACCACTCGCTGTACACGGCCTTCGCGCCCGCGGACAACCCCAGGATCGCGATTGCGCTGATCGTCGAGAACGCCGGCTTCGGCGCCGCGGTGGCCGCGCCGATCGCGCGCAAGGTGATGGACTACTACCTGACCGGCAAATGGCCGGCGGAGCTGGAAGCCATCGCGCCGCCGGAAGCCGAGCGCATGGCGGGCCGCCCGCCGGTGGCAACGCCGAGCGTGTTCACCACCGGCCAGACCGCCAGCATTGCCAGCGCCACGGTGATGTCGAGCGGCAGCGCGCCGGCCAGCGGCGCGGCCGCCAGCGAGGTCGCCGCGGCGTCGGGCGCGCATGCCGGGGCGTCTGACGCGATCGCGGCGGCGCTGGACCCGGCCGCGATCGCACCGGCCTCGGCCGTGCAGACGCTGGATGAACGCATGCTGCAGGCGCTGGGCCACAGCAAGCCGAAGGTGCCGCCGCCGGCTTCCGCGCCGGTCGTGCCGGCCAAGGCGCCCGCGCCCAAACCACGCGTCAAGCCCGTGGCTGCCAAGGCAGCCAGCGGTGCCGACGCCACTCGCTGAAGGAGACGCGCATGGATCGACGCCGCGTCCTGTCCCTGATCAAGACCGCGCTGACCGGTTTTGACAAACCACTCTCGCTGATCGTCTTCCTGCTGTTCGCCACTGGCATCGTGGCGCTGTACTCGGCCGCCATCGACATGCCGGGCCGGGTTGAGGATCAGCTGCGCAATATCCTGCTGTCTTATGTGGTGATGATCGTGATCGCCTACCTGCCTACGCAGACGCTGATGCGGGTGGCGGTGCCGATCTACACGGTCGGAGTGGCGCTGCTGATCGCGGTGGCCATGTTCGGCCTGATCCGCAAGGGCGCGCGCCGCTGGCTCTATGTCGGCATGGTGATCCAGCCGTCCGAGATCATGAAGATCTCGATGCCGCTGATGCTGGCCTGGTATTTCCAGAAGCGCGAGGGCGTGATCAAGTGGTTCGACTTCGTGGTGGCGCTGGGGCTGCTGCTGATCCCGGTCGGCCTGATCGCCAAGCAGCCTGACCTGGGCACGGCACTGCTGGTGATGGCCGCGGGCGTGTACGTGATCTACTTCGCCGGCCTGTCGTGGCGGCTGATCCTGCCGCTGCTGGGGCTGCTGGTGGTGGCGATCACGCTGCTGATCACGTTCCAGAACGATATGTGCGCGCCGGGCGTGAACTGGCCGGTGCTGCACGACTACCAGCAGCACCGCGTCTGCACGCTGCTGGACCCGACCAGCGATCCGCTCGGCAAGGGCTTCCACACGATCCAGTCGATCATCGCCATCGGCTCCGGCGGGGTCGAGGGCAAGGGCTGGCTCAAGGGCACGCAGACGCACCTGGAATTCATCCCGGAAAAGCACACCGACTTTATCTTCGCGGTGTACTCGGAAGAGTTCGGCCTGATCGGCAATGCGGTGCTGCTGGTGCTGTACCTGCTGCTGATCTTTCGCGGCCTGTTTATCGCGGCCAATGCGCCGACGCTGTTCTCGCGGCTGCTGGCGGGATCGATCACGCTGATCTTCTTCACCTATGCCTTCGTCAACATGGGCATGGTCAGCGGCATCCTGCCGGTGGTGGGCGTGCCGCTGCCGCTGATGAGCTATGGCGGCACCGCACTGGTGACGCTGGGCGCGGGCATCGGCATTCTGATGAGCATTTCGCGGCAGAAGCGGCTGATCCAGACGTAGCGCAGCCTGCGTAAAAAGGGGGCCGCGGCTGTGCCGCCGGTCCCCTTTGCTAAACTGCCACCCACTTTACCTCTACCGGTCCACGCCCCATGAACGCCCAAGACGTTGCCGCCTACCTGCAGAGCCACCCCGAATTCTTCGAAGAACACGCCGAGCTGCTGGCCGCGGTGCAGCTGACCAGCCCGCACAGCCACCGCGCCGTGTCGCTGCAGGAACGCCAGATGGAAATCCTGCGCGAGAAGAACAAGGGCCTGGAGCTGCGCCTGGCGGACCTGGTCCGCCACGGCCATGACAACGACCGCACCCAGCAACGCATGCATGCCTGGCAGCTGCGCCTGCTGGCCGAAGCCGATTCGCACGCGCTGCCCTATGCAGTGCAGGACGGCCTGCAGCAGGTGTTCGATGTGCCGGCGGTGGCGCTCAGGCTGTGGGATGTCGCCGAGCAATACGTCCATATGGAAGTGGCGCAGGGCGCCAGCGAAGACCTGCGCATCTTTGCCGAAGGCCTGCGTGCGCCGTACTGCGGCAGCAACGGCGGCTTCGAGGCCGCGGGGCTGCTGGAGCGCGACGATATCACCTCGCTGGCGATGGTGACGCTGCGCGTGCCGGTGCGTGCCGGCGATGCCGAGGCCGGTGCCGACGTGCGCGGCGCAGCCTTTGGCCTGCTGGTGCTGGGCTCGCCCGATCCGCGCCGTTTCCACGAAGGCATGGGCACCGCCTACCTGTCGCAGATCGGCGAAGTCGCCGGCGCCGCGCTGCACCGGCTGCGCGACTGAGGCGCGGCGGCCCACGCCTGACGCCATGACTGCACGCCGGCCGCCCCGCAGCGTGGTTGCGGATATCGCTCCTGCCAGCGACGGCCCGCCGCCGGCACCCGAGCCGCTGGTCACACGCTACCTGGACTGGCTGCGCGGCAGCCGCAAGCTGGCCGAGCACACGCTGACCAGCTACAGCCGCGACCTGCGCGTGCTGCAGGGGCACGCGGCGCGTTATGCACCCGGCGTGGCCCTGCTGGCACTGCAGACCCACCATATCCGCAACTTTGCCGCGCGGCTGCATGGCGCCGGGCTGGTCGGCACCAGCATCGCGCGCACCTTGTCGGCCTGGCGCGGTTTCTTCCAGTGGGCGGCGCGCCACGGCCATGGCGTCACGGTGAACCCGGTCGACGGCGTGCGCGCGCCGCGCTCTGGCCACGCACTGCCCAAGGCCTTGTCGGTCGAACATGCGGTGGCACTGGTCGCGCATCCTGCCGGCACGGATGCCCAGGCACTGCGCGACCAAGCGGTCCATGAGCTGTTCTATTCAAGCGGGCTGCGGCTGTCCGAGCTGGTGCAGCTGGACCTGCGCTATGCCGATGCCGACGGCTACCGCTCCAGCGGCTGGCTCGACCTGGCCGGAGCGGAAGTCACCGTGACCGGCAAGGGTTCGCGCCAGCGCTCGGTGCCGGTCGGCAGCAAGGCCATCGAGGCGCTGCGTGCCTGGCTGGCGGTGCGCGACACGCTGCTGCGCCCAGGCGCCTTGCCGGAAGATGCCCACGCCTTGTTCCTCGGCCCGCGCGGGCGGCGCCTGTCGATGCGCACGGTGCAGTTGCGGCTCAAGCAACAGGCGCTGCGCGCCGGCGTGCCGGCCGATGTGCATCCCCATATGCTGAGGCACTCATTTGCCACCCACGTGCTGCAGTCGTCGGGGGACCTGCGCGCGGTGCAGGAGATGCTGGGCCATGCCAGCATTTCGACCACGCAGGTCTATACCGCGCTCGATTTCCAGCATCTGGCGAAGGTCTACGACAAGGCCCATCCGCGGGCCGGCCGGGCGCGCGCCAGGCCGGCGGCGGACGCAGCCGCCGATCCTGCTGACTCCGGCGAAGCGTCGGAAGACTAGTTCACTCCCACTGCGCCAGCACCTCGCGGAAGCGCTCGATCTCGGGCAGCAGCCAGCCGCGGAACGCCTGCACCTTGGGCAGGTTCAATGAGCCCGGGGCGCATACGAAGTACAGCAGCCATGGACAGGGGATGCTGACATCGAACAGCCGCACCACGCGCCCGGCCAGCAGGTCGTTGTAGGCCAGCGAGGAGCGGATCAGCGCAATGCCCTGGCCTTCGGACGCGGCCTGCAGCAGCAGCGAGGAATCTTCCAGCAGCAGGCCCTTGCGCGGCTCGGGCCAGTCCAGCCCGGCGGCCTCGAACCACGGCTTCCACGGATCGCCCTCGCCGCGCAGCAGCGGCAGCCCCGCCATGTCCTGCGGCCGCTCGGGCAGGCGGCCGCCATTGAAGCCGGGGCTGCAGACCGGGAAGAAGACGTCGTCCAGCAGCCGCTCCACATACAGGCCGGGATAGTCGCCGCTGCCCATGCGCAGCGCGATATCGACTTCCTCATGCGCAAAGTTGACCAGCGTGTTCGACGACAGCAGCTCGACATCCAGCTCCGGGTGGCGCTCGATAAAGCTGCCGATGCGCGGCGTCAGCCAGCGCGCGGCAAACGACGGCATGGTGCTG
This sequence comes from Cupriavidus sp. FW305-27, assembly GCF_058787995.1. Taxonomy (NCBI): domain Bacteria; kingdom Pseudomonadati; phylum Pseudomonadota; class Betaproteobacteria; order Burkholderiales; family Burkholderiaceae; genus Cupriavidus; species Cupriavidus sp. FW305-27. The sequence goes on along the minus strand of NZ_JBYTAG010000049.1, from coordinate 20,900 downwards.
ATGGTCAGGCGCTTGTCGCGGTTGCCGGCCTGCAGCGCGCGCGTGGCATCGGCGATCTGCAGCAGCGCGTCACGCACGCGCTCGGCATAGAGGCGCCCCGACGGCGTCAGCGCGACACGCTTGCCGTGGCGCTCGAACAGCGGCATGCCCAGTTCGTCTTCCAGCGCGCGGATCTGGTGGCTGACCGCGCCGTGCGTGACAAACAGCTCCGTGGCCGCGCGCGAAAAGCTCTCGTGCCGCGCCGCGGCCTCGAAGGCGCGCAGCGCGGTCAGCGCCGGCAGGCGCGGCAGCTCGCGGTGCCAGCCGCGCGGCAGGTCCTTTTCCCAGGCGCTCTTCCATGCCATGGTGGTCTCCAGGCGGTCGTGTGTATGTGAGTTTGTCTAACAAGAACAAAGAAAATATATCGTTTTGATAGTGGCCGGGCAATCACTAATATTCCATCACCGGCCCCCGCAGTAGTCATTTACTTCACGGCGATATTCAGAGGATTTAACTGGCCTGGTCCCCTTGCCGGGCCAGTTCCGGTACCCCGCCGCGAATTCGTACTGGGTTTGGCGTATCCCCGCCGAGGCCGGCTGAACGGAGAACCACCATGAAAACCGTGCTCACAACGACCGTGTTCACCCTGAATCCTGGCGAAGTCACCACGCTGTCGGTGCATGCTGCCCAGCGCCTGCATGTCGAAGAGGCCCGCGGCGCTGACGTATGGCTGACCCGCGAGAAAGATTCAGAGGACTACTGGCTGCGTTGTGGCGGCAGCCTGCTGCTGCGCTCGGGTGACGAGGTGGTGCTGAGCGTTGACCCGCGTGCGCTGCACCCGGTGCGCCTCGCCCTGATCGCGGAAGCCCGCCGCCCGGCGCTGGCGCTGGCTGATGTGCCGCACCTGGTATATCGCAGCCTGCGCCGTCTGGTTCGAGGCACGGAGTGGACGCCTAACCAGGACCAGGTCACCGCATCCTGAGGCGAAGGCCGGCGGGGCATCGTCCGCATCACACCGCAGCCGCGGGCATCTGCGCCTGGTCTGGTCGCGTGACGCATCGGACGATTCCCGCCGGACCACGCCCTGAGCGGGCAGCACAAGTGACCGAGGCAGGGCCGGCGCAAGCCGGCCCTTTTCGTTACACTCTCGCCATGCATCCGATTCAAGTCATCGAACGCGGCCGCGAGGACTATCAGCCGTGTTTCGACGCGATGCGCGCCTTCACCGCCGCACGCACGCCCGAGACGCCCGACCAGGTCTGGCTGGTCGAGCATCCGCCGGTCTACACCCTGGGCCAGGCGGGCGACCCCGCGCACCTGCTCGCCCCGGACGACCGGATTCCCGTCGTGCAGATCGATCGTGGCGGGCAGATCACATATCACGGTCCCGGCCAGGTCGTGGCCTATTTGCTGCTCGATCTGCGCCGCCGCCGCCTGATGGTGCGCGAACTGGTGCACGGCATCGAGCAGGCGGTGCTGGACACGCTCGCGGCGTATAATCTCGCAGCCGAACGCAAGCCCGGCGCCCCCGGCATCTATTTGTCCGACGGGCCGCACCAGGGCGCCAAGATTGCCGCGCTCGGCCTCAAGATCCGCAACGGCTGCAGCTACCACGGCGTCAGCCTCAACGTGCAGATGGACCTGTCGCCGTTCCTGCGCATCAATCCCTGCGGCTATGCCGGGCTGGAAACAGTCGACATGGCCAGCGCAGGCGCCACCTTCGCGGCGGCGGATGCCAACGGCGCCCCCTTGCCCGTGACCGCGGCACAACAACCGGAAATCGCACTGCGCCTGGCGGCAGCATTGTGCGAGGTGCTGGCAGCGCACGAAGCCCGCGCGCTGGCTGCCGAAGGAACTGCCGCCCCGGCTGAAGCGAAGCAGCCGGGTGAGACGGCCCTGGCCTCCTAGTCAAAAGCGAAATGCACGCTGAGCGCGTGCGGAGAAATGTATGAGCGACGCCCTGATCGCCACTTCCAGCGAAGCCCCGCAGTCCCCCGCGGAGCAGTATGACCCGACCCGCAAGCAGAAGTCGGCCGACAAGACCGCACGCATCCCCATCAAGATCGTGCCGGCCGAAAAGCTCAAGAAGCCGGACTGGATCCGCGTCAAGGCCGCCACCGGCAGCTCACGCTTCTACGAGATCAAGGACATCTTGCGTGCCAACAACCTGGTGACGGTGTGCGAAGAAGCGAGCTGCCCCAACATCGGTGAATGCTTCGGCAAGGGCACCGCGACCTTCATGATCATGGGCGACAAGTGCACGCGCCGCTGCCCGTTCTGCGACGTCGGCCACGGCCGCCCCGATCCGCTGGATGTGAACGAGCCGGGCAACCTGGCCCGCACCATCGCCCAGCTCAAGCTGAACTACGTCGTGATCACCAGCGTCGACCGCGACGACCTGCGCGACGGCGGCGCCCAGCACTATGTCGACTGCATCTCGCAGACGCGCGAGTTGTCGCCCGCCACGCGCATCGAAGTGCTGGTGCCCGACTTCCGTGGCCGCCTGGACAAGGCGCTGGACATCCTGCAGGCTTGCCCGCCGGACGTGATGAATCACAACATGGAAACCGTGCCGCGGCTGTACAAGCAGGCGCGCCCGGGCGCGGACTATGAGCACTCGCTCAAGCTGCTGCAGGAATTCAAGCGCCGCAACCCCAACGTGCCGACCAAGTCCGGCCTGATGGTGGGCCTGGGCGAGACCGACGAGGAAATCCTCGAAGTCATGCGCGACATGCGCGCCCACGATATCGACATGCTGACCATCGGCCAGTACCTGGCGCCGTCGAACCACCACTTGCCGGTGCTGCGCTACGTGCATCCCGACACCTTCAAGATGTTCGAGGAAGAGGCTTACAAGATGGGCTTCACCCACGCTGCGGTGGGCGCGATGGTGCGCAGTTCGTACCATGCCGACCAGCAGGCGCATCAGGCTGGGTTTGCCTGAACGACAGCGCTGCACACTGATCGAGCAGAGACGGCCGGGATTTCCCGGCCGTTTTTCTTTGGTGCCCGGCCATGGTGCAGCCGGTCGCAGTGGCCCTTGCACCCCTAGGGTCAATCCTGACTGTTTCTCCTCGTCTCATTTCGATATTATGAATTCATCGATAAATTATCGATGAAATACAAACACGTCACATTCCGGCTTGCCTGCCTAAACTGGTAGCAAGTGCGCTACCGGGAATCTCATGAACTGCACCGTCCACCGACTCGCCGAGCAGGCGCTGCTGTACAGCGTGGCTCCCCCCGCATCGCTGGAAGTCCAGCGCCGGATCTGGGCGATGGCTGCCCGGGCCGAGGACTGGCGCGGGGTGGTGGACGTGGTGCCGGGCATGAACAACCTGACCGTGATCTTCGACGGCAGCGCCGATGTGGACGCGCTGGAGCGCAACCTGAAGCTCGCCTGGGCCTCCGGCGAGGCACGCAATGCCACCGGCAAGCTGGTGGAGATCCCGGTGCGCTACGGCGGCGAGCATGGCCCGGACCTGGGCGATGTGGCGGCCCATACCGGGCTGACACCGCGGGAAGTGGTGCGCCGCCATGCTGCCGGCGAGTACGTCGTCTACTTCCTGGGCTTCCAGCCGGGATTTGCCTATATGGGCGGTCTGGCGCCGGAGCTGGCCACGCCGCGCCGGCGTGAGCCGCGGGTGGCGGTGCCGGCCGGGTCGGTCGGCATTGGCGGCGAGCAGACCGGGATCTATCCGGCGGTGCTGCCGGGCGGCTGGCAGCTGATCGGGCGCACCGATGCCGAGCTCTTCGTGGCGGACCGGGATCCGCCGTCCCTGTTTGCGCCCGGCGATACCGTGCGCTTTGTTGCCGAGGAAATCATCGCGTGATCGAAATCATTCGTCCCGGCGCGCTTGCCTCGGTGCAGGACCTGGGCCGTACCGGCTTTCGCCGTTTTGGCGTCGGCCGTTGCGGGGCCATGGACATGCTGGCGGTGGAGGTGGGCAACCGCCTGCTCGGCAATGCGCCGGGCTGTGCCGCCATTGAATTCACGCTGGGCCGAGCCGCGCTGCGCTTCCATGCCGATATGCGCGTGGCGCTGGCTGGTGCCGAATGCGGCGCCAACCTGGACGGCGTGCCGGTGTGGTCGTGGCATGCCTTTGACGTGCACAAGGGCGAGACGCTGACGCTGCCGTCGACGCGCGGCGGCACGCGCGTGTACCTGTGCGTGGCGGGCGGCATCGAGGTCGAGCCGGTGATGGGCTCGCGCAGCACCGACCTGAAGTCAGGCTTTGGCGGTCTGGGCGGGCGCGCGCTGCAGGAAGGCGACCGCCTGACGGCGGGGCGCCCGGGGCTGGCGGCCGAGACCGACTGGATCGGCGTGCAGGCGCCGGCGTGGGCGCTGCCTGCCAGCATCGCGGGCAAGGCCACGCCGGTCCGGATGCTGCCGGGGCCTGAATATGAAGACTTCGACGCGGCCTCGCGGGCCGCGCTGTGGCAGGCCGACTGGACCGTCACGCCCAACAGCAACCGCATGGGGCTGCGCCTGAACGGGCCCGCGCTGGCGCGGCGCGCCGAGCGCAGCGCCGACTTGCTGTCGCATGGCGTGGTGCCGGGCGTGATGCAGGTGCCGCCGGGCGGCCAGCCGATCGCGCTGATGGCCGATGCGCAGACCACTGGCGGCTACCCCAAGATCGGCGTGGTGATCGGTGCGGACCTGTGGCGGCTGGCGCAGGTGCCGCTGGGTGCGCCGGTGCGTTTCGTGCAGGTGACGCTGGCGCAGGCAGAGGCGGCGCAGGCCGAGCTGGAGCGCTACCTGCGCCAGATCGACCAGGCGCTGCGGTGGCAGGGCGATGGCATGCCCATCGCCGCGCGGCGGCGCGCAAGCACGCGCGTGGCGGCATAGGCGCGCACGCGCAACATCAATCGGGCGACGCAGTGCGCCGCACAGGAGAATGGCAATGCAGATCGATTTGAACGCTGACCTTGGCGAAGGCTGTGCCAACGACGAGGCGCTGCTGGCGCTGATCAGTTCGGCCAATATCGCATGCGGCTGGCACGCGGGCGACGCGGCCACCATGGTGCAGACGGTGAAGTGGGCGCTGGAGCGCGGCGTGGCGATCGGGGCGCACCCGAGCTACCCGGACCGCGAGAACTTCGGCCGCACCGAGATGCAGCGCGACCCGGAACACGTCTACGCCGACGTGCTGTACCAGATCGGAGCGCTCGACGCGATCGTGCGCGCGCAGGGCGGCGAGCTGCATCACGTCAAGCCGCATGGCGCGCTGTACAACCAGGCCGTGCGCGATCCGGCGCTGGCCCGCGCCATCGTGCGCGCGGTGCGCGACTTCGATGCCGACCTGGTGTTCTTCGGCCTGGCCGGCAGCCAGATGATCGATATCGCCAGGGAGGCCGGCCTGCGCGTCAAGCAGGAGGTCTTTGCCGACCGCGGCTACAACCCCGACGGCACGCTGGTCAAGCGCGGCTCGCCGGGCGCGCTGCACGAGGACGAGGAAGTCGCCCTGAACCAGACCCTGACCATGGTGCGCGAGAAACGCGTGCGCGCCATCGACGGCACCTGGGTACCGATTCAAGCCGAAACCGTGTGTCTGCACGGCGACGGCGCCCACGCGCTGGCCTTTGCGCGGCGCATCCGGGAACGGCTGGGCGCGGAAGGCATCGCGGTCCGCGCCGGCGACTGAGCACTCCGTCTCAACCGCCAGCATCCACTGCGGCCGGCGCTGTCGTGCGCTGACACGGCTGCCGTCCGCTCGCTTCCGTCACACTCGTTTGGTGTCTCTTATGGAACAGGCAGTCAATCTCTGGCCCCTTGTCGGGGTCGGCGTCATCATTGTCGGCTTCGTGCTGCGCTTCAATCCCATGCTGGTGGTGGTGCTCGCCGCGCTGGCCACGGGGCTGGCCGCGCCGATGCCGCTGATGCAGATCTTCTCGGCGATCGGCACCGCCTTCGTCAAGGCGCGCAACCTGCCGCTGATCATCCTGCTGCCGCTGGCCGTGATCGGCCTGCTGGAGCGGCACGGGCTGCGCGAACATGCGCAGGCATGGATCGCGCGCATTGCCTCGGCCACGGTTGGCCGCCTGCTGATCGTCTACCTGGGCGTGCGCGAGCTGACCGCCGCGATCGGCCTGACCAGCCTGGGCGGGCACCCGCAGATGGTGCGCCCGCTGCTGGCGCCGATGGCCGAGGGCGCGGCCGAGAACCGCTTCGGCCACCTGCCCGAGCCGGTGCGCCAGCGCGTGCTGGCGTTCTGCGCCGCCACCGACAATGTCGGCCTGTTCTTTGGCGAGGACATCTTCGTGGCCTTCGGCGCGATCGCGCTGATGCACACCTTCCTGCTGTCGTCGAACATCGACGTTGAGCCGCTGCATATTGCCGTGTGGGGCATCCCCACCGCGATCTGCGCCTTCCTGATCCACGCCGTCCGCCTGAAGCGCCTGGACCGCTGGCTCGAGCGCGAACTGGGCGGCAAGGCCGCCGCGGCCGCCGTACCTGCCAAGAGCGCAGAGTAAGGAGCCCGCCATGATCATTTCCATCGAATATCTCTACTGGCTCGCGGGCCTGGTGCTGGCGATCACCGCGCTGATGACCTTCGCCGACCGCGAGCATCCGCGCCGCCTCAGCACCGGCCTGTTCTGGCTGCTGTACGCGATCGTATTCCTGATTGGCGACCGGCTGCCGCCGGCCGCGGTCGGCATCGGCGCGGTGGTGATGGCGCTGATTGCGGGCTTCGGCGGCGTCGGCCACGGCAAGCACCACAGCCTGCCCGAGGAAGAACGCCGCGCCAGCGCGCGCCGCCTGGGCAACAGGCTGTTCATCCCGGCGCTGCTGATCCCGCTGGTGACCGTGATCGGCACCATGCTGTTCAAGGACGTCAAGATCGCCGGCGTGCCGCTGCTCGATCCCAAGAACGTGACCTTTGTCTCGCTGGGGATCGGCTGCCTGATCTCGCTGGCGGTGGTGTGCTGGCTCACGCGCGACACCGTGGCGCAGGGCCTGCGCGAGTCGCGCCGGCTGACCGAGTCGCTGGGCTGGGCGCTGGTGCTGCCGCAGATGCTGGCGATGCTGGGCCTGGTGTTCGCCGACGCGGGCGTGGGCAAGGCGGTGGCGCACCTGTCCACCGCCTATATCAACATGGACTACAAGCTGGTGGCGGTGGCGGTCTATTGCGTGGGCATGGCGCTGTTCACCGTGATCATGGGCAACGGCTTCGCGGCCTTCCCGGTGATGACCGGCGGCGTGGGCGTGCCGATCCTGGTCGGCATGTTCGGCGGCAATCCGGCGGTGATGGCGGCGATCGGCATGTTCTCGGGCTATTGCGGCACGCTGATGACGCCGATGGCGGCCAACTTCAATATCGTGCCGGCGGCGCTGCTGGAACTCGACGACAAGAACGCCGTGATCCGCGCGCAGGTGCCGACCGCGCTGGCGATCCTGGTGGCCAATATCGCGCTGCTGTACTTCCTGATGTAACTGCGGAGCCTCGCCATGCGTACCGTGCTGCTGACCGGCTTCGAGCCGTTCGAGAATGAACCGATCAATCCCTCATGGGAGGCAGTGCGCGCGCTCGACGGCGAGCGCGTGGGCGACGCGGTGATCGTGGCGCGGCAGCTGCCGTGCGTGTTCGGCGCGGCGATCGATACCATCGGCGAGCTGGTCGACGTGCTGCGGCCCGCGCTGGTGATTGCCGTGGGCCAGGCCGGCGGGCGCGCCGAGATGTCGGTGGAGCGCGTGGCGATCAATGTCGACGATGCGCGCATTGCCGACAACGCCGGCGCCCAGCCGATCGATACCGCCATCGTCGCGGGCGGCCCGGCCGCCTACTTTGCCACGCTGCCGATCAAGGCGATGGTGCGCGACATGCGCGCGGCGGGCGTGCCGGCCTCGGTGTCGCAGACCGCCGGCACCTTCGTCTGCAACCATGTCTTCTACGGGTTGATGCACCGGCTGTCGCAGCAGCCGGATGGCGACGTGCGCGGCGGCTTTATCCATATCCCCTACCTGCCCGAGCAGGCGGCGCGCCATCCGGGCCAGCCCAGCCTGGCGCAGGAAACGCTGGTGAAGGGATTGCGCGCGGCGGTGGCGACGGCGTTGTCGACCCGCGCCGATGTGCGCGAGCAAGGCGGGCAGTTGCACTAGGCCCCGTCAGCGCTATTCCTGCGTACCGGCCGCGGCCGCCTCACGGCGCGCCGCGGCTTTTTTCCTGGCATGGCGGCGCAGGCTGACCTGTTCGAAGCGCCAGATCACATAGCAGAACGCCAGGAACGGCCACAGCCAGCCCAGCCATTGCGCCAGGCTGTTGAAGTGGATGAAGCGGCCCATGCGCCAGCCTTGCTCCGAGATCCACGCATAGGGGTTGGATGGCAGCACATTGGTCAGCACCACCAGCACGATCAGTGCCACCATTGCCAGCACCGCGCGCAGCCAGCGCGGCAGGTACAGCAGCAGCGCCAGCACCAGCGAACTGGTCAGCAAGGCAAAGCGCCCGCCCTCGGACAGCCAGACAAAAGCGCTCTCGGACGGAAACTGCAGTTCGGCCGCGGTAGCCTTGAGCAGCAGCGCGGCCGCCAGCAGGCCGGCCAGTATGCGCAGCATCGGCGCGCTGCGGCGCATCGCGATCGAGGCGAACAGGCCGGTGCCGACCCAGCTGCTGGCGGTCACCAGCGATTCCAGCAACTGCTGGCTCTGCATGTCCTCGGGCCGCAGGCCGAAATGGTCCTGCCAGGCCTCAAGCTGCGGGAACACCATCTGCAGCGCCTGCATCGGCCAGGACTCCGGGTCGGTCAGCCATTCGCGCACGATGCCGCCCATGCCGAACAGGTGCTCTTGCGGAAACACCTGCGCAAACGGCCACAGCAGCAGCAGGATGATGGCAAAGCTGGCGTGCGGCTCGAACCACGCATGGCGCAGGCGCGTCAGGCGCCCGTCGTCGATCAGGGCCCGGGTGAACGGCGCCACCACCGCGCCGCCCAGCAGCGCGCCCAGCGCATTGGTGATCAGGTCGATATTGGAAGAGATGCGGCTTGGCAGCCAGGTCTGGAAGGCCTCCATGCAGGCCGCCAGCAGCGTCCCGGCCACAAGCGCCACCAGCGTGGCGCGCCCGCCCGACATGCGCGGATGCAGCGACAGCACCACCAGCGCACCGAACGGGAAGTACCCCAGCACATTGGTCAGCAGGTCGAAGTCGGTGATGTAGCGCGGCTTGGGCGCGCTCAGGAAGGCAAACGGCGAAACGCCGTTGTCGACCCAGCCCGAGAACGGGTACAGGCTGGCGTACACGACCAGCAGCGTGAAGCAAATCAGCCCCACTCGGGCCAGCGGCGAGTGCTGCGGGCCGGTGGCTTCCGGCGTTGGCTGAGCCGCCGGGGGCGGCGCGGAGGGCGGCGGGGGAGCCGGCTCCATGGCATTTCTCCTTGCGTGTCTACTTTAGCTGCAGCGTGCCGATCCAGTCGAGCAGCGCCGCGATCACCGCGTCGCTGGCCTCGGCCAGGGCCTTCACGCCGCCGGCGCCATCGGCGCTGGCAGCGGGCCGGCGTGCCTCGAAGGTCTGCTGGCCGAGCATGCCATGCTGGAACACCGTGGCGCGCAGCCGCACCACGCCTGCGCTGGTGGTGGCGCTGTCGAACACCTGGTCGAACTCGATCAGGTCCACCTTCAGCGCCGGCACGCTGCTGTCGCCGAACCAGCTCAGCGTGCCGCGCGCGGCCACGGCCTCGCGCAGCCGCTCGTCGAACAGGCGCGTGGGCGACATCACCCAGCGCTGCGTGGCGTAGGCCTGCAGGCGCTGCGCCTGCGCATACTGCAGCCGGTAGAAGAGGGCGTTGCCATCCAGCCAGTTGGGCCCATCGGTCTGCGCCACGCGCAGTTTGGGCAGCCGCGCCGGCGCAGGGTTCCCGTTGCCGGGGGTGGTGGCGGCCGGCGGGCCGAGGTCGTAGGTGACGGTGGGGTCGTTGCCGCGCGTCAGCGCGCAGCCTGACAGCGCCAGCCCCGCGGCGGCCAGCAGCAGGGCGGCCTGGAGGCGGGAGATCGCGGATCGGAGCAAGCGTGGCATCTCGGTCGCAGGGTTCACGGCGGTATCTCGCGGTTGGCGGTATCGGGTGAGGGGCGGCATGCGGGCCGCGCTACGGCGCGCTGAAGCCCGGCTCGCCCGGACCCGGCGCGGGCGCGGGCGCGCCGAACAGCACGCTGCTCGGGCTTTCGTTGAACTGGCCGGCGGCGCGCTCGAAGGTGCGCGCGGTCTGGCGCGCGTCGCGGGCCAGGCCATTGAGCTGCGGCAGGGTCTCTTCGCTGAAGGTGCCCGCCGCGGACTGCACCGACGAGGCCGCGCCCTGCAGGTCGCGCCCGACGCTGTCGACGGTGCGCATCACTGTGCCGTTGGGGTTGGCCAGCTCCTGCGTCAGGCGCCGGGTCGATTCCAGCGTGGCGTTCAGGTTCTCGGTCACCTTCGGCAGCCGGTTGGCGGCCGGGCCCAGCGAATCGGACAACCGCGAGTAGTCCTCGGCGGTCTTGCGCACCGAGCGGATCGCGGCCATCAGCTCGGCGCGGTTGGCGCCCTGGAACATGTCGTTGAGCGAGGCCATCATCGTCTCGACCTGTGTCAGCAGCGAATCGCCGCGTTTTTCCAGCTCTTCGAAGAAGCCGGGGCGCATGGCGATGCGGGCCACCGCCTTGGGCGAGGTCGGCAGCGGCGGCGAGGCCGTGGTGCCGTCGTGCGTAGCGCTGTCGTCCAGCTGCACGTAGGCGATTCCGGTCACGCCCTGGAAGCCCAGCGTGCCATAGGTGGTGCGCGTGATCGGCGTGTCCTTGTTGACGTTGACGCGCACAATGATCTGGCCCGGCACCTGCGGGTCGAACTTGATCGACTCGACCTTGCCCACCGCAAGCCCGCGGTATTTCACATCGCCCTGCGGCTGCAGGCCGTTGACGGTGGAGCGTGTGATCAGGTCATACGGCACGCGCACCGCGTGGTCGGTGCTGAACCAGAAGATCGCGAACAGCACCAGCACGGCCAGCCCGATGGTGAACACGCCGGCAAGGAATGCGTGTGACTTGTTTTCCATCATGCTTCTCCAGGGGGCGGCGCATCCGGCTGCGCGTGCGGCGGCAGCGCCTGCATGGCGCGCTGGGCGCGCTCGCCCAGGAAATACTCGCGGATGAAGGGGTGGTCCACCTTCACCACTTCAGGGATCGGCGCCGCGGCGATCACCTTGTGGTCGGCCAGCACCGCGACGCGGTCGGACAACGCCACCAGCGTGTCCAGGTCGTGCGTGATCATCACCACCGTCAGGCCCAGTTCGCGGCGCAGTTCGCGGATCAGCGCCACGTAGTCGTCCGAGGCCATCGGGTCCAGCCCGGCGGTGGGCTCATCCAGGAACAGCAGCTCGGGCTCCAGCGCCAGCGCGCGCGCCAGCGCCACGCGCTTGATCATGCCGCCGGACAGGTCCGACGGCATCTTGTCGGCATCGCGCGCTGATAGCCCCACCAGTTGCAGCTTGAGCAGCGCCGCCTGGCAGATCAGGTTGTCGGGCAGCGCGCGCAGCTCACGCAGCGGCAGCGCGATATTGTCGATCACCGACAGCGCCGAGAACAGTGCGCCGCGCTGGAACTGCAGCCCCCAGCGGTTGCGCAGCGCCTGCAGCTGCGCCGGGCGCAGCCGGGTCGGGTCCTCGCCGAACACCTTGATGCTGCCCGAGGTGGGCCGCTCCAGCCCCACGATCTGGCGCAGCAGCACGGTCTTGCCGCTGCCGGACCCGCCCACGATCGACAGCACCTCGTCGCGGTAGACGTCCAGGTTCACGTGGTCATGCACCATGGCCTTGCCGAAGCGCTTGACCAGGTTGCGCACCTCGATGACCGGGGTGCGGTCCTTTTGGACCTTCCCGTCCTGGGTGGCGGTAGCTGGCGCGGCGCTCACAGGCCCACGTCCTTGAACAGGACGGCGAAGACCGCGTCGGCCAGGATCACGATGGTGATCGCGGTCACCACCGAGGCGGTGGTGCCTTCGCCCAGGCTTTGCGTATTTGGCTTGATGCGCAGCCCGAAGTGGCATGCGGTCAGCGCGATCAGGATGCCGAACACCACGCCCTTGCCCAGCCCCAGCCACAGGTTGGCTACCGGCACCGCATCGGGCAGCTCGCGCAGGAAGAAGGTGGCACTGATGCCCAACTGCATGCGCGCGGCCAGCATGCCACCGGCCAGCGCCATCACGTCGGTCCACGCCACCAGCAGCGGCATGGCGATGGCCAGCGCGATCACGCGCGGCATGATCAGCCGGAAGCCGTGCGAGATGCCCATCACGCGCATCGCGTCGAGCTCCTCGGTCACGCGCATCACGCCGATCTGCGCGGTGATGGCCGAACCCGAGCGCCCCGCGATCAGGATCGCCGCCAGCACCGGGCCCAGCTCGCGGATCACCGCCATGCCCAGGATGTTGACGATAAAGGTGCTGGCGCCGAAAGTGCGCAGCTGGTTGGCCGACAGGTAGGACAGCACGATGCCGATCAGGAAGCCGACCAGCGCGGTGATGCCCAGCGCCTTGTAGCCCACGTTGTAGATATTGGCCGAGATCTCGCGCCATGGGCCGCGCTGCGGCACACCCGCAAAGCGCAGCAGATCGAAGGCCAGCTGGCCCAGCATGGTGATGCCGCTGCGCAGCTGCGCGCCGAACGACAGCACGTTGGCGCCGAACAGCGTGATCGGGTTGAAGCGGTCCACCATGTGCTTCTTCCACCCCTCGTTCTGCACCGCGGCGATGCGCTCGAACACGCGGCGCTGGCCCTCGCTGGCATCGAGCCGCTGCGGCAGCGCGCCGTTCCAGGCCTGCCACAGCAGTTGCCCGCCGATATGGTCCAGCCGCTCGACGCCGGCCAGCGACCACTGCGCGCTGTCTGGCGCCTGCGCCAGCTCATGCAGCTGCGCGCGCAGTTGCCGCGCCTGGTGGCAGCCGGCCAGGGCGAGCGCGGTCCAGTCGCCACGCAGCGCTACGCTGACGGTTCCGTCCCCGCGCGTGATATGGAAGTCTGGCGTCGTCTGGCGTTCCAAGGGCATGCGATGTGATGGCCGAGTCTCGATTCTAAGCCACCCGCCCCGCTGGCGCGACCGCGCCGTGCCGAGGCGGCGGCGCGGCTACAATGCGGCATCTGCCGCAGGCACCCGGGCCGCACCCCGTCCCCGCCTGTGTTTTCTACGATCGCCATCGATCCCAACCCTTTGCCGCGCATGTCCGCCGTTCCTCCGACTCCATCCGACCCTTCCGCCCCATCCGGCGCCAACTGGCGCATTGATGCCGGCGCGCTGCGCGGCATGCTGTCGCCCGCGCTGAGCGACTGGACGCTGGAGCTGGTGGAGGAAACCGGCTCCACCAATGCCGACCTGACCGCGGCCTGCCGCCAGGCGCCGTGGACCGACGCCGCCAGGCTGCGCCTGGCTTACCGCCAGACCGCCGGGCGCGGGCGCCAGGGCCGGCCGTGGCAGGGGCAGGCAGGCATGACCTTCTCGGTGGCACTGCCACTGGCGCTGGCGCCGGCGCAACTGAGCGGCCTGAGCCTGGCCGTGGGCCTGGCGCTGGCCGAGGCCCTGGGCGATGTCGATGCGCGACTCGGCGCACGGATCGGGCTGAAATGGCCCAACGACCTCCAGATCGATGGCCGCAAGCTGGCCGGCATCCTGATCGAGTCGGTGCCCGCCGGGCCGCAGCGCGTCTGGGCCGTGATCGGCATCGGCCTGAACCTGGTGCGCGACGCGCAGATGGAAGCGGCGCTGGGCCGCGAGCTGGCTGGCGTGGCCGAGGCCATGCCCGGCTTCGACGCGCAGCGCGATGCCCCGCGCCTGCTGGCCGCGCTGCTGGAACGGCTGGCGGCCATGCGCATCGCGTTCCTGGCGCACGGTTTCGGGCCGATGGCACGGCGCTGGTCCGCGGCCGATGCCTACCGCGACCAGCCGGTGCGGCTGCTGCACGAGGGCAAGGTGATCGCCGAAGGCATGGCGCGCGGCGTCGACGAGGCTGGCCACCTGCTGCTGGAAACGCCGGCGGGGCTTGAGCGCATCGCCAGCGGCGAGCTGTCGCTGCGGCCCGCGCCGGGGCAGGGAGACACCGCATGAGCGCGCCGCTCCTGCTGATCGATATCGGCAATACCCGCCTCAAGTGGGCCTGGTGCGAAGCCGGTGCGGCGCTGCCCGCCACCAGCGCGCTGCCCACGCCGTGGCAGCACGGCGGCGCGGTTACCCATGCCGACGCCGGCGCGCTGCAGGCGCTGGCCGCTGACCTGCGCGCGCTGCGCGGCAGCGGGCCGATGCCGTCGGTGTGGATCAGCAACGTCGCCGGGCCGGTGATCGCGGCCGCCGTGGATGTGGCGCTGGCCGACGCCTTCGGAGGCTGTGCGCCGGTGCAATGGGTGCGCAGCGCCGCCGCGCACGGCAACCTGGCCAACGGCTACCGCGAGCCCACGCAACTGGGCGTGGACCGCTGGGTCGGCGCCATCGGCGCGCACCGCTGGCTGCCGCACGACACACTGCTGGTGGTGACCGCGGGCACGGCCACCACGCTGGATATCGTCACGGCCGCGGCGGATGGCAGCGCGCGCTTCGAGGGCGGCCTGATCCTGCCCGGGCTGGCGCTGATGCTGGGCACGCTGGCGCGCAACACCGCGCAGTTGCCGGCGCTGGACGTGGACGATGCCGGCACCGTGGCCGGCGCGCACCTGCGCTGGGCCGACAATACGCACGACGCCATTGCCGCGGGCTGCCTGGCCGCGCAGGCCGGCGCCATCGAACGCACCTGGCGTGTGCTGGGCGAGCGCGGGCCGGGCCCCGTGCGCTGCCTGCTGTCCGGCGGTGCCCGCGGCGCGCTGGCAGGCGCGCTCGCCGTGCCGTTCGAGATGCACGATAATCTGGTGCTGCTCGGCCTGCACGCGATGGCGATGGCATCGGCCGGCGACTAGCGCGCAGCGCAACTTCTCACAGCCTCAATCCGCCCCGACCCATGACCGCCCCAGGCCAGCCCGCCCGGCCACGCTCGCCGCGCATCGTCCCGCTGTTGCTGCTGCTCGCCAATGCCGTGCTGCTGGGGGCGGTGCTCGGGGTGTTCGGCGCGAACCCGCTGGCCGGCTGGTTTGAAACCCCGCGTGAACCGCAACGGCTGCAGCAGCAAGTTCGTGGGGAGCGGATGCGGGTGCAGGCGCCGGCGTCGGCACCGGCGGCGGGTGCCGCACCGCGCAGCGCGCTGCCGTCCGCCACGCTGGCGGCAGCTTGCGTCGAGATCGGTGGCTTCAGCGCCCAGGCGGCGCGCCGCGCCACTGAAGACCTGGCCGCCGCCGCGCTGCGCGTGGAAGCGTTCGCGCGGCAGGAACAGGTGCGCTGGTGGGTCCATCTGCCCGCGCAGCCCACGCGCGAGCATGCCGAGCGCAAGCTGGCCGAACTGCGCCGGCGCAATGTGACCGAGTACTCGCTGGTGACCGCTGGCACGCCCGAGGCCCCCACCTATACGGTGTCGCTGGGCCTCTTCCGCGAGCGCGAGCGTGCCGAGCAATATCTCGATACCCTGCGCGGCTACGGCGTGCGTACCGCCATGCTGACCGAGGCCGCGCGGCCGCTCACGCGGCAGTGGCTGCGCGTGCGCGATGCCGACCACGCGGCGCGTGCCCGGCTCGAGGCCATGCGCCAGCGCTACGGCGCCGAGGACGTGCTGGCCTGCTCCTGAGCGCCCTGGGCTGCCTTAGCTGCCCTGGCGCACCCTGGTCAGCAGCTTGGTGGTCGAGCGGTCGTGCAGGAAGGGGATGGCGTAGGCCTGCCCGCCCCAGCTGCGCACCAGCCGGGTTTCTTCCAGCGTGTCGATGTCGTAGTCGCCGCCCTTGACGTAGATGTCGGGGCGCACCAGGCGGATCAGTTCCACCGGGGTCTGTTCGCGGAACATCGCCACCAGGTCGACCGACTCCAGCGCGGCCAGCAGCGCCATGCGGTCCGATTCATGGTTCAGCGGACGGTCGTCGCCCTTGCCCAGCATCTTTACGGAAGCATCGCTGTTGACGCCAACCACCAGGCTTGCGCCCAGTGCGCGCGCCTGTGCCAGGTAGGTGGCATGGCCGCGGTGCAGGATGTCGAAGACGCCATTGGTGAACACCAGCGGGCGCGGCAAGGCGGCGATGCGCGCGGCCAGCGCGGCGGGGGTGTCAGGCAGGGTCAGCTTGGATTCGAAAGCGGGTACGGACATGGGGTCGGCATCGGAAAGTGGAGGCTGGCCCCTGGTCGGAGCCGGCGTGCTTGCCCGAGATGGTACCCCTTCTTGGGATCCCCGCCGGCGGCGGGGTCCTGGTTACCCCGTCACGCACAGCCTCATGGCCGCGTCGTTGGCGACATCCCTGGCTGCCGGATCGGAGACCGGCCGGGCCTGCTGCACCGACGCGGTGGCAATGCCGCGCAAGGCGCCCTGCAGCGCCTGCCGCACGGCGTCGATATGCGCGGCCTGCGCGTTGCTGCCAGCTGCGGCTGGCGCTAATTCCGATATTATCGGAATTGCTAGGCATTACACCACGAATTAAATGAATTCGTAATGCTGGATTTACATCGAATTGATGGCCGGGGTAATTGAGGCGTGATTTAAATATTCTATTTCCGGATATAAATCTATTCGACAAACGGACGCCAGGCGTGGGTTTGCCGCCGCCGCGCGAGAGCGCGGCAGTGCGCGGGACGGGAATGGAATGATGTAGTAACCGGTTACTACCTGCGTGGCAACTCGCTCGTTTATCATGCCAGGCGCTCGAATTTCCGGGACAAGGAAATCAGCATCGCAGAATACCCGCCACAGCCGGACCAGGTCCGGTGCGCCGCCGCGGGTCGCATTTGTCGGGAATGCGTCAAGGCAAAAGAAGGGAAAAGAAAAGCCCCGCTTCGGCGGGGCTTTTTTTCGTGCTGCCGGACTGGCCGCTCAGGCTTGCGCCGGCTGGGCCCCGCCCGAGCCTTGCAGGCTGGCGTTCAGTTCCTTGCGGTAGCGGTTCAGGTCCTGCACGGTTTCGAAGGTGCGTTCGAACAGCAGCGACATGTTGTGCAGAATCCGTTCGATGACCTTCTTCTCCCAGCCTTCGTCAAAGCGGATCTGCTCGTCCAGCCAGTGCTCGAGCCAGTCCGGATCCGGCAGGCGCGACTGCACCGTGTCGTTGGGGAACAGCGCCTTGTTGACGTGCAGGTTGGTCGGGTGCAGCGGCTTCTCGGTGCGGCGGGCCGAGGCCATCAGCACGCCGATCTTGGCAAAGGCGGCGCGCGCGCTGTCGCCGAACTGCGCCAGGTATTTCTTCATGTAGCGCAGGTAGGCGCCGCCATGGCGGGCTTCATCCTGCGACAGGGTGCGGTAGATATGCTTGATCACCGGTTCCGTGTGCCATTCGGCGGCGCGGCGGTACCAGTGGTTCAGGCGGATCTCGCCGCAGAAATGCAGCATCAGGGTTTCCAGCGGCGGGGCCGGGTCGAACTCGAAGCGCACCGCGTGCAGTTCTTCCTCGGTCGGCACCAGGTCCGGGCGGAAGCGGCGCAGGTACTCCATCAGCACCAGCGAGTGCTTCTGTTCCTCAAAGAACCAGATGCTCATGAACGCCGAAAAATCAGAATCGTGGCGGTTGTCGCGCAGGAACATCTCGGTCGCGGGCAGGGCGGACCATTCCGTGATCGCATTCATCCGGATGGTCTTGGCCTGGTCGTCCGTCAGCATGCTGGCGTCAAAGGAGTCCCAGGGGATGTCCTTGTCCATGTGCCAGCGGACGGCTTCCAACGATTTGAACAGTTCGGGGTAGAGCATGGTAAGCCTTTGAAATTACGGGCAGATTCTACCAGATGCGAATTATTCTCTTCTCCTTTTTTAGTCCGGATCGGGGCAAATGCAACGCTTTTTGACGCGGTTTGGCGCAGCCGGCTGCATATTGCGGGCGATCAGCGGAGCGCCGAGGCGTCAATGTGCCAGCCGCGGCGCCTGGCAGGACGCCATGTGCTGGCGGGTGCTCAGGGCGAAAGCGCGCGTTCGTCCACCGGCAGCGCGGCCGGTGGCGTGCCCGGGACGACGCCGAACAGGAACGCCGCCAGCTCGTCCGCCTGGGCCTCGGCATCGCGCTCGCCCAGTGCCATCAGGGCTTGGGTGAAGGCGGGTTCGAACAGCAGGTAGCTGGCGAAGGCGGCGCCGCGCGCCTCGGTGCCGCCCAGTGGCGCCAGCAGGGCGCGCACCGTGCGCGGCAGCTGCTTCTGGTGCTCGGCGGCAATGGCTTCGATCGGCTCGCTGGGGGAGATCGTCATCACCTGCACCGGGCGCCAGCCCTCGCGGTCGCCGGCCAGCTCCGGCATGCGCGCCAGCAGGCGGTTGATATGCAGCAGCCGTTCCAGGTCGGCGTTGAGCCCGTCCAGGAAGATGCTGGCGAGCGCCTGTCCGCCCACCTGCGCCAGCGACGGGTAGCCGCCGGCCGGCATGGTGTCGTACCAGCCCGAGCGCTGGCGCGAGGCCGCGCCGATCGCCAGCACGCGCGACGCGCCCAGGTGGATCGCCGGCGACAGCGGCGACATCTGCCGCATGGTGCCGTCGCCGAACCACTCATGGTGGCCGTCCAGCTCCAGCGGCATGGCCGGGAACAGGAACGGGATCGACGCGGATGCCAGCAGGTGGTCAACCGTGATCGGCGCCGGGATCGCAATGCGCTGGCTGCGGTGCCACGGATGGATGCGGTGGTGCGACTGGTAGAAGGTCACGTGGCGCCCGGTGCTGTAGGACAGCGCGGTGACCGCGAAGGCCTGCAGCGCACCGCTGTCCAGGCTGGCCTGCACGCGCTCGGGCTCGAACAGCTCGCCCAGCATGCTGCCCAGCGGGGTGTTGTCGAACAGGGCACGGGGCGCGCGCCGCTGCGTGGCCCAGCCCAGCGCCAGCGTGGACAGCCAGCGCGCACCCGACACGCCCACGCGCAGCACGTCGGTGCGGTAGACGTCGTCGGCATGGATGCTGTGCCACAGCGCCGCCAGGCTCTGCGTGGCGGCCTGGAAGTCCCCCGCCTGGATTGCCAGCCCGGCGCCGTTGATCGCCCCTGCCGAGGTTCCGGCGATGATGCCGAAGGGCATCGCGCCATGGCCCTTGCCGTGCCGCGCGGCAATGCGCGCCAGCCCGCTCAGCACGCCCGCCTGGTAGGCGGCGCGCGCGCCGCCGCCCATCATGATCAGCGCGGTGGCGGCGGGATTGGGTCCGGATTGCGACGCGGGGTGGGGGGCCGGGAAGGACTCGCGGTGCATTGCGTTGGTGTGGACGATTTGTCGGAGTATCTGGCGGTCAGGCTGCGCTGCTGCCGTTGGCGCCGTTGTTGCCCCCGTTCTTGCCATTGTCCTCGCCGTTGCCGGCGTCCCTGGCCGGTTTTGCCTTGGCCGCCTTTTTGGCCGGCGCCTTCTTTGCCGGCGCTTTCCTGGCGGCGGGCTTGCCCGTGCCGGCGGAGGCGGCCTTGCCAGGCGCGTCCGTCTTCGGTTTTGCAGCCGCCGCTTGCGCTGCGGCGTCGGGGCTGGCTGCGGTGCCGAAGCCGCCCACGCCGCCCATGCCGAACGGGGCGATGCTGGCCGCGGCGGCGCTGCTGGCGATCTGGTTGAACTGCTGTTGCAGCAGGTCCCACCACAGCGCGGCGTTGGGCGGCAAGGCGGAATCGGTGTCGCTTGCCGCAGCTTGCGGGCGCTCGGCGGCAGGCGGCTCTTGTTGCGTGCCGCTGTCGGCATCCGCGCCGGCGTCGCGCTCCGGCGCTGCGGCGCTGGGCGTGTTGGCCGCGCGCGCGACGTTTTCCATGGCGGACTGCATGGCCTCGGGCGACAGCGCGTTGCCGAAGGTCTGCAGCGCCACCAGCGTGGCGCGCTGCACTTCCAGGCCCTGGATGGTGGTGCGCAGCAGGTTGGTGTTCAGTTGCAGCCAGCTCTCCACGGCCTTCAGGTCGGCAATGCGCTTGTCGAGGTCGTCGAGGTCCATCGGCGGCGTCATTGCCTGCAGGCCGGGCATCATGCCGGCGGGCATGCCGCTGCCGCTGCCCCACAGCCGGCGCATGAAGTCGAAGCCGTTGGTGAAATCGGGAATCTGTCCGAACATGGTCGAGCGCTCCGTGTGCGGCGCAGCCCCGGGATTGGCCAGGAGGGCCCGTCGGGCCGGCGGCTGCGTCGTCGTTACCTGAACTGTGGCGGCCGCTTCTGGCGCAGGCTCGCCACGCCTTCGTGCACGTCGGGGCCGGCAAAGCCCATGAATTCAAGCGCCAGCGAGGTGTCGAAGGCGGGGCCGGCCATGCGCAGCCAGTTATTGAGGGCGTACTTGGTCCAGCGGATCGCGGTCTGCGACCCGGCCGCCAGCCGGTTGGCCACCTCGAAGGCGCGCGCCACCAGTTCGTCCTCTTCCACCGCCAGCGAGACCAGGCCGATCCGCTCGGCTTCCTCGCCGCTGACCGACTCGCACAGCATCAGATAGTACTTGGCCTTGGCCATTCCGCACAGCAGCGGCCACACGATCGCGGCATGGTCGCCGGCGGCCACGCCCAGCCGGGTATGGCCGTCGACGATGCGCGCGCTCCTGGCCGCGATCGAGATATCTGCCAGCAGGCCCGCCACCAGCCCGGCGCCGACGGCGGGACCGTGCATGGCTGAGACCACCGGCTTGTCGCAGTTGATGACGTTGTAGACCAGGTCGCGCGCCTCGTGCCAGACGCGGGTGCGGGTCTCGAAGTCGTTGGCCATGTCTTCCACCAGCGCCAGGTCGCCGCCGGCGGAGAAGCCCTTGCCCTCGCCGCGGATCAGCGCCACGCGCACCTCGGGGTCGGCGGATACGTCGCGCCAGATCTCGGCCAGCTCGCGGTGCATGTTGGCGTCCGCCGTGGCCAGCTTCTGGTTGGCCGACTGGGCCGCGCCCATGATGATTTCGAGGATGGGGCCGTGGCGGCGCAGCGTCAGTGCGCGATAGCGCTCGTAGCGGGGGGAG
>NZ_JBYTAG010000048.1:0-62039 GCF_058787995.1 Cupriavidus sp. FW305-27 | reverse complement strand
TCCTGATTGGGCAGGTTGGCGCCGCCGGAATCGACCAGGTAGATGCACGGCAGGTTGTTCTCCTCGGCGATCTCCTGCGCGCGCACATGCTTCTTGACCGTCATCGGGTAGTAGGTGCCGCCCTTGACGGTGGCGTCATTGCAGACGATCACGCACTCCTGCCCGGCCACGCGGCCGATGCCGGTGATGATGCCGGCGCCAGGCGCGGCATCGTCGTACATTTCGTACGCAGCAAGCTGCGACAGCTCCAGGAACGGGGTGCCCGGATCCAGCAGTTGCTGCACGCGGTCGCGCGGCAGCAGCTTGCCGCGCGACAGGTGCTTGTCGCGCGCGTCCTTGCCGCCGCCTTCGGCGAGCTTCGCGATCCTGGCCTCCAGGTCGGCTACCAGGGCCTGCATGGCTTCGGCGTTGGCCTTGAAGGACTCGGAGCGGGCGTTCAGTTTGGTTTCGATGATTGGCATATCGTGCTTCTGGGTGTGCCGCGAGATGGTGCTGTCGGTCGGCAGATGGCGAAGGTAGGCGCGCTTACATGGTTTCCGCGAACAGCTCGCGGCCGATCAGCATGCGGCGGATCTCCGAGGTGCCGGCGCCGATCTCGTACAGCTTGGCATCGCGCCACAGGCGGCCGGCCGGGTATTCGTTGATATAGCCGTTGCCGCCCAGGATCTGCACGGTCTCGCCCGCCATCCAGGTGGCCTTCTCGGCGGTGTACAGGATCACCGCGGCGCAGTCCTTGCGCACCTGGCGCACGTGGCCGCTGCCCAGCGCGTCCAGGTTCTTGCCGACCGTATACAGATAGCTGCGCGCGGCCTGCAGCGTGGTGTACATATCGGCCACCTTGCCCTGGATCAGCTGGAATTCGCCGATGCTCTGGCCGAACTGCTTGCGGTCGTGGATATACGGCGTGACCACGTCCATGCACGCCTGCATGATCCCGACCGGGCCGCCGGACAGCACCGCGCGCTCGTAGTCCAGCCCGCTCATCAGCACCTTGGCGCCGCCGTTCTCGGCGCCAAGGATGTTCTCGACCGGCACTTCCACGTCCTGGAATACCAGTTCGCCGGTGTGCGAGCCGCGCATGCCCAGCTTGTCCAGCTTCTGCGCCACCGAGAAGCCCTTCATGCCCTTCTCGACGATAAAGGCGGTCATGCCGCGCGCGCCCAGCTCGGGCTCGGTCTTGGCGTAGACCACCAGCACGTCGCAGTCCGGGCCGTTGGTGATCCACATCTTGGTGCCGTTGAGCACGTAGCGGTCGCCCTTGAGCTCGGCGCGCAGCTTCATGCTGACCACGTCGGAGCCGGCATTGGGCTCGCTCATGGCCAGCGCGCCGATCCATTCGCCCGAGACCAGCTTGGGCAGGTACTTCGCCTTCTGCGCCGGCGTGCCGTTGCGGTGGATCTGGTTCACGCACAGGTTGGAATGCGCGCCGTACGACAGGCCGACCGACGCCGAGGCGCGGCTGATTTCTTCCATCGCGATCATGTGCGCCAGGTAGCCCATGTTGGCGCCGCCGTATTCCTCGGCCACGGTGATGCCCAGCACGCCCAGGTCGCCCATCTTCTTCCAGGCGTCCATCGGGAACTGGTCGGTGCGGTCAATCTCGGCGGCGCGCGGGGCCAGTTCGGCCTGAGCCCAGGCGCGCACGGAATCGCGCAGCATTTCGATGTCTTCGCCGAGGTCGAACTTGAGGCCGGGGAGGGTGTTCATAGCGGTGTTGTCTCTGGTGTTGTCTGTAGGAGCGGGGGGATTGGCTGGCGCCGTGCACCGGCGCCAGCGCGTCAGGCCGTCCTGGATTCGCTGAGTTTCAGGTCCTGCGTCATGCGCTCGCGCATCACGAATTTCTGTACCTTGCCGGTGATGGTCATGGGCATCTCGTCGACAAAGCGGATGTAGCGCGGGATCTTGTAGTGCGCGATCTGGTCGCGGCAGAAATCGCGGATCTCGTCCTCCGTGGCGCTCGCGCCGGGCTTGAGCACGATCCACGCGCAGACCTCCTCGCCGTACTTCTGGTCGGGAACGCCGAACACCTGGACCGCCTGGACCTTCGGATGGCGGAACAGGAACTCCTCGATCTCGCGCGGGTAGATGTTCTCGCCGCCACGAATCAGCATGTCCTTCACGCGGCCGACGATATTGCAGTAGCCTTCCGCGTCGATGGTGGCGAGGTCGCCGGTGTGCATCCAGCCGTCGCGAATGGCTTCGGCGGTACGCGCCTCGTCATCCCAGTAGCCCAGCATCACCGAATAGCCGCGGGTACACAGCTCGCCGGTTTCTCCTACGGGAACCGTGGCACCTGTCGCATCCACGATCCTGACTTCGAGGTGCGGCTGGATGCGGCCCACCGTGGTCGTGCGCTTGTCCAGCGGATCGGTGGTGCTGCTCTGGAAGGAGACCGGGCTAGTTTCCGTCATGCCGTAGGCAATCGTCACCTCGGACATATGCATCTGCGACACCACGCGCTTCATGGTTTCGATCGGGCAGGGTGACCCCGCCATGATGCCGGTGCGCAGGGAAGAGAAGTCGTAGCTCGCGAAGTTCGGGTGATCGAGCTGGGCAATGAACATGGTCGGCACGCCATGCAATGCCGTGCAGCGTTCTTCGCTGACTGCCTGCATGGTGGCTTCCGGCTCGAAGGCCTGGCCGGGGAACACCATTGCCGCGCCGGAGGACACGCAGGCCAGCACCGCCAGGACCATGCCGAAGCAGTGATAGAAGGGCACCGGGATGCAGAGCTTGTCCTGCTCGGAGAAACGCATCGCCATGGCAATGAAGCGTGCGTTGTTGACGATATTGCGATGGGTCAGCGTGGCGCCCTTGGGCGCACCGGTAGTGCCGCTGGTGAACTGCACGTTGATCGGGTCATGGCGGTCCAGCTGTGCCGTGATGGCAGCCAGCGTCGACCGAGCCACGCCTGTGCCGCGCGCAATCACGTCGGCATAGCGGAGCATCCCGGGTGTATGGTCGTCGCCCATGCGGATGACGCAGCGCAGTGCCGGCAGCCGCGCCGCCTGCAGTTCGCCCGGCGCGCAGGTGGCCAGTTCGGGGGCGAGTACCTGGAGCATCTCCAGGTACCGTGAGGTCTTGAAGGCTTCCGCCGCGACGATCGCCTTGACGCCCACCTTGTTCAGCGCGTACTCCAGCTCGGACAGGCGGTAGGCGGGATTGATGTTCACCAGCACCAGCCCCAGCCGCGCCGTGGCGAACTGGGTGACCAGCCACTCGACCCGGTTGGGGGACCAGATGCCGACTCGGTCGCCTCTGGCCAGCCCCAGCGTGTGCAGGCCTGCCGCCAGTGCGTCCACGGCATCGGAGAATTCGCGCCAGTTCCAGCGCACCCCTTGCTCGCGAAAGGCAACGGCTTTCCGCTCGGGATAGCGAGCCACCGTTTGCGCCAGCAACTCCGGCACGGTCTGTTCCGACAGCGGAATGGTGGTGTCCCCTCTCACATGCGAAAGCCCGCCAATCGGCAGGATGGTGGGAGAGGACTCGGCCTGCATCGTCATACTTGTCTCCAAAGCCCGGTTGTGGTTCGTCACGTTGGATATTTGTGAGTGTTACTCAATAAACAGCGCATCGATGGATTCTGGGGTGGCGTCTCCGGGTTTTCCCGGATATTTGCGGCGCGGTTGCTTTATTTTTGGCTATTCCTTCGAGGCTCGCCTGACACCCGTTGGTGCGATGATCGAAAAATACATGGTGCCAATCGAAATGGCAACCTAAAATTGAGTAAAGCTCAAGTCAAGGCTGAGCCGGCCCTATAATCTCGCCTTCGGGCAAGCAAGGACTCAATCAAGATGGAAGACGTCACATCGCCCCGCCGTGTGCCGGCGGGCGCCAAGGCGGAACAACGCATCCGGGACATCCTGCGCGTCAGCCGCGAGGTATTCGCCGAGCTCGGCTATGAGCGGACCACGACCACCGAGATCGCCCAGCGCCTGGGCATCTCCGAGGGCACGGTGTTCACCTACTTCCATGGCAAGCGCGAGCTATGCGCACGCGTGATCGAGGACTGGTATGACGAGATCATCAGCACCGTGGAACAAGGCATGCCGCACGGGCAAAGCACAAAGGTGCAGCTGGAGTTCTATGTCAGGACACACCTGCGGTTGTTCCTGATCCAGGGGACGGGCTTGTGTGCGCTGGTGTTGTCGGAGGGGCGTGCAAAAGGGCCGGGGCTGGGAGAGGTGTTCGTACCGCTGCAGCGCCGCTATACGGCACCGTTGATGGACTTGCTGGCGCGGGCGCGGGACAACGGCGAGATCCGGGATGACCTGCCGTTGAGCCTGCTGCGCTCGGCAATCCTCGGCCCGATGGAGCACATCCTGTGGGACGCGATCGCCCGGCAGCGGCAAGTGGATATCGAGAAGACGGCCAGGGATATGGTGGCGTTGTTGTGGCCCGCCTTGCTGCCTGTAGACGTCGAGGTGGAGAAATTGCGCGCATTCTATGGAGAAGTCGGCGCGGCATTGAGAAGGGCGGGCAACGGTTGACGTGCGGCGCGCCTTGAAGCGCCGGTCCGCTAATCCACTGATCTAGTTCTTGCGAGGGACCCTTGCCGGATTCATGCGCCGCCATGCGCGATCGCCTGCTGGCGGCCCTGCACGTCTTCGATTAGGCCTTAATCTACCAGGGCGAACGCCCGTCGATTTCCATTGATGGCAGCCCCAGCAGCGCGCGCGCCTGGGCCACTGTCGCCACGGGGCGCCCATATTCCTCGCACAAGGCCGCTACCTGGCTGACCAGCGCGGCGTTGGAGGGCGCCAGTGTCTGCTTGTCAAGCCGCACATTGTCTTCCAGGCCGGTGCGGCAATGGCCGCCCAGTTCGAGCGACCAGCGCGCCATCGTCAGCTGGTCCCGGCCGATGCCAGCGCCGGTCCAGGTCGCATCGGGTGCCAGGCGCCGCAAGGTGTGCACGTAGAAGGCAAGCACCTCGCGATCGACCGGCATCGCATTCTTGATCCCCATCACGAACTGGATATGCAGTGCGCCGTCGATCTTGCCGGCCTGTTGCATGGCCACCGCCTGGAAGATCATCGACAGGTCGAAGGCCTCTATCTCGGGCTTGATGGCGTAGGCCTTCATTTCCGCGGCGAGCCAGTCCACCAGGTCTGGCGGATTGTCATAGACGCGAGTGGGGAAATTGACCGAGCCGGTGGCAAGCGACGCCATGTCCGGGCGCAGCGACAGCATCCCCCCTCGCTCCCTTCCCGCGCCTGAGCGGCCGCCGGTGGAGACCTGCGTGATGATGCCCGGCGCATGCTTGCGGATGCCCTCCAGCACGCGGGCAAAGCGGTCGGGCTCGGAGGAGGGCGTCTCGTCGTCATTGCGCACGTGCAGGTGGACGAGCGTGGCGCCCGCCTCGAAGGCGGCCTGGGTGGATTCGACCTGCTCGCTGACAGTGATCGGCACGGCAGGGTTGTCACGCTTGCGCGGCAGCGAGCCGGTGATGGCGACGGAGATGATGCAGGGCTGGGTCATGTCGGCTCCGGTAAGGATGTATGGCATCACGCCTGTGACAGGAAGTGGATCACCGCGTGCGAAAACGCCTCGGGCAACTCCCAGTTGGACAAATGCGCGGCGTTGAGCGCGAGGTATTCGGCGCCGGCAATGCCTTGCGCCAGCTCGCGGCCCTGTTCCGGCGTGGTGGCGGCATCCTGCACGCCCGCGATCACCAGCACGCGCGAGCGGATGCCTGGCAGCAGGCCGCGCAGGTCGGCGTCGCGCACGGCGGCGCAGTTGGCGATATAGCCATCGGCATCCGTGGATGCGAGCATGGCGAGCACGGGCGCGATGTGCGCCGGATCGCCGGCCAGCGCGGCCGGCGTGAACCAGCGGGCCAGCACGCCCCCGGCGATCGCCGCCATGCCCTCGTTGCGGACGCGCTCGATGCGCGTGTTCCAGCCGGACGCCGGGCCGATCAGCGCCGCGGTATTGGCCAGCACGAAGCGGCCGAAGCGTTCGGGATGGTGGCGTGCCAGCCAGATGCCGGTCATGCCGCCCATCGACAGGCCGCAGAAGTGGGCGTGCTCGACACCGGCATGGTCCATCACCGCCAGCACGTCGGCCCCGAGCTCGGCCATGCCGAACGGCGCTGCCGGCACGCCGGAGGCGCCATGGCCGCGCGTGTCGTAGCGCAGCACGCGGAAGCGCTCCAGCAGCGCCGGCATCTGCGGGTCCCACATCGACAGGGTGGTGCCCAGCGAGTTGGACAGGGCCAGCACCGGCGCGCCGGCCGGACCGTTAAGTTCATAGTGAAGGCGAAGCCCGTCGCGGGTGGCAAAGCGCATGACGTGGGCTCCCTCAGCGGATCGATGAAGGATGCGGCGCCAGCGGCGTGACGGCGATCTTCATGTACGGGAACAGCGGCAGCCCCGACAGCAGCGTGTGCAGCGTCTCGTTGGACTCGACGTCGAACACGCTGTAGTTGGCATACTCGCCCACCACGCGATAGAGCTGCTGCCACTTGCCCTGGCGCTGCAGGTCCTGCGCATAGGCTTTCTCGCGCGCCTTGATGTCCTCCGCCTGCGCGGCGGGCATGTCGTGCGGCAGGTTTACGTCCATTCGTACCAGATACAGCATTGGTGTCTCCTCGCTTCGATTCTGATGGGGTCTGATGGCAGGGAATCAGGCGCGGTCGCGCCGGTAGTGGGCGAGCTTGTCCTCGTCCAGCGCCATGCCCAGGCCGGGGCCCTGCGGCAGGTGCAACGCGAAGTCGCGGTAGACGGGGCGCTCGGCGACGATGTCGTCCTTCAGCAGCAGCGGGCCGAACAGTTCGGTGCCCCACGCCAGTTGCGGCAGGGTCGCAAAGCCGTGGGCGGCGGCAATGGTGCCGATGCTGCCTTCGAGCATGGTGCCGCCATACAGCGCGATGCCGGCCGCATCGCCCACCGCGGCCGTGCGCAGCATGCCGAAGATGCCGCCCGACTTGGCGATCTTCAGGGCGAACACGTCGGCGCCGCCGATGCGGGCCAGTTCCATCGCGTCCTCGGGCCCGCACACCGCTTCGTCGGCCATGATGGGCACCACGAAACGCGCCGCCAGGCGCGCCAGCGCGGCGCGTTGCTCGCGTGGCGTGGGCTGCTCGATCAGGTCGATGCCGGCGGTCTCCAGCATGGCAATGCCGGTGGCGGCATCCGCTTCGTTCCAGGCCTGGTTGACGTCCACCGTGACACGCGCGCGCTCGCCCAGCGCGCGCTTGATCGCGGAAACGTGTGCGACGTCCTCGCGCACGCTGCGCCGGCCGATCTTGAGCTTGAAGGTATCGTGACGGCGCTCGGCGAGCAGGCGCTCGGCCTCGTCGATGTCCCGCGCGGTGTCGCCGCTGGCGAGCGTCCACAGCACCGGCAGGGTGTCGCGCACGGCACCGCCCAGCAGTGTCGCCAGCGGCACGCCGAGACGCTTGCCCTGCGCGTCCAGCAGTGCGGTCTCGAGCGCCGACTTGGCGAAGCGGTTACCGCGTGCGACCTTGCCGAGGCGCGCCATGGCGCCATGCACATTGGCCGCATCCTGGCCCAGCAGCGCCGGTGCAAGGTAGCTGTCGATGGTCAGCTTGATGCCCTCGGGGCTCTCGTCGCCGTAGGAAAGTCCACCGATGGTGGTCGCCTCGCCGAGGCCTTCAATGCCGTCGGCACAGCGCAGGCGGACGATCACCAGCGTCTGCCGCTGCATGGTCGCCATGGCGAGCTGGTGCGGCCGGATGGTCGGAAGATCGACCAGGATGGCCTCGATGGACTCGATGGCCGTGATGCTTTGCTGCGTCGCCACTTTCATACCTTCCTGAGGCAGTTGAACGTTGCACCGGAGTATGGAGGGCTATTTTTGGGGTGTCCAAGACCGTTGGCGTCTGATTTCATACCTACAGAGTATGAACTGCCCGTTGCGTCCTATTCCTTCGGCGGCGGCAGGTAGGCCATGCCCTCATCCTCGTAGAGCTGGTAGATCATGTCCCGCAGCGAGCGCAGGTCGGCCGACTCGTCCAGCATGCGCGTGCTCATGATAATGGGCGACACCAGCTTGGGATCGTCCAGTTCCTTGTAGGTCACGTCGCCCCGCTTGAGCCCGTAGACGCTGCTCGGGACCACCGAGATGCCTTCGCCCATCGCCACCAGCCCGAGCGCGATCTGCAGCTCGCGCACCTCGTGCAGGCGGCGCGGCTTCAGGGCGCGGTCGTGGAAGGCGGCCAGCACCTGGTCGGCAAAGCTCGGGCGCGGCGCCTTGGGGAAGATGATGAGCGGCTCGCCGACCAGGTCGTGCAGCGCGAGTTCGGGCTTGGCGTCAGCCAGCGGATGGCCGACCGGCAGCGCCACGATCATGCGCTCCTCACGCAGCACCACGCGCCGCACCGACGGGTCTTCGTGGCGAATGCGCCCGAAGCCCACATCGATGCGCCCCTCCTTGAGCGCCTTGATCTGGTCCATGGTCGACATCTCGTGCAGGCTCAGTTCGAGATCGGCGTGCATCTGCCGGAAGCGCCGGATGATCCGCGGCAGCATCCCATACAACGTGGAGCCGACAAAGCCGACCGACATCTTGTGCTCGATCTTGCCGACCCGCTTGGTCATCGCCTGCAGTTCCGCGGTCTGGGCCAGCAGTTGCAGCGCGTGGGTATAGAAGAAGCGCCCGGTGTCGGTCAGTTTCAGCGGGCGCGAGTGGCGCTCGAACAGTTGCACACCCAGGTCGTCCTCCAGTTGCTGGATCTGGCGCGACAGCGGCGGCTGTGCGATATGCAGCCGCTCGGCCGCCCGGGTGAAGTTGCGTTCCTCTGCCACCGCCACGAAGTAACGCAGGTGCCGCAATTCCAAGACTATACCTCCTGAGTATCGATGGGATACTAAATCAGTGTTGGACTGCCAAAACTGCCGTTGACTATGCTCCATCCGTGCCCGGAAGACAAGCTCGATACCTGCAAAGCATGAACCGGGACCCAACCACAACTATGGAGACCCCCATGACTCACTCGGAAATCGACGCCCTGGTCCACAGCTTTATCGTCGCCACCGGCACGCAAGGCACCCCCGACCCGCGCGTGCAGCAGGTGGTAGTCCGCCTGACCGCGGACCTGTTCAAGGCGATCGAGGACCTCGACCTGAGCGCCAGCGATGTCTGGAAGGGCATCGAGTACTTCGCCGAGGCGGGCGCCACCCAGGAGTTGGGCCTGCTCGCCGCCGGCCTGGGGCTGGAACGCTTTCTCGACGTCCGCGCCGACGAGGCCGAAGCCCGCGCCGGCCTGACCGGCGGCACGCCGCGCACCATCGAAGGCCCGCTCTACGTGGCCGGCGCCCCGGAAAGCACCGGCTTTGCCCGGCTCGATGATGGTAGCGACGACGGCAAGGGCGAGGTCCTGTTCATGCAAGGCACGGTGTACGGCGCCGACGGCAAGCCGCTGCCCGGCGCCAGGGTCGAGGTGTGGCATGCCAACCTGATGGGCAACTACTCGTTCTTCGACAAGACCCAGTCGCACTTCAACCTGCGCCGCACCATCGTCACCGATGCAAACGGCCGCTACCAGTTCCGCAGCAACGTGCCCAACGGCTACGGCTGCCCGCCGCAAGGCACCACCCAGCGCCTGCTGGACCAGCTTGCGCGCCACGGCCGGCGCCCGGCCCACATCCACTTCTTCGTGTCGGCGGACGGCCACCGCAAGCTGACCACGCAGATCAACATCGACGGCGACGAATACCTGTGGGACGACTTCGCCTTCGCCAGCCGCGAGGGGCTGGTGCCGGCGGTGACCCGCGTCACCGAAGCCGCCGCGCTCGACAAACACGGCGTGGACAAGCCGTTCGCCTCGATCGACTTCGATTTCCGGCTGCTGCCGGAGCAGGCCGGCGCCCCCGCCGCCGAGGTGGAGCGCCAGCGCGCCGCCGCCTGATTTTCCGCAATGCCGCCCGCCGCGCGGGCCGGCAGATCCAGTCCGGGCGGCAGCGCCATGCGCAGCGCCGCCCCGGCGACAAGACATCGGCAGGAGACAACTCCATGATCCCCATCTATCCGGAGGGCAAGGCCCCCGTTCGCCCCGGCGCAAAGCGCCTCGACCTGGATACCTTCCTGGTGGAAGACAAGGCAAGCGGCGACTACCGGCTGCACCGCGCGGCCTTCACTGACGAAGAGCTGTTCGAACTCGAGATGAAGCACATCTTCGAGGGCAACTGGATCTACCTGGCGCACGAAAGCCAGATCCCGAACAACAACGACTACTACACCACCCATATCGGCCGCCAGCCGGTGGTGATCGCGCGCAATCGCCAGGGCGAACTGAACGCCTTCATCAACGCGTGCAGCCACCGCGGCGCCATGCTGTGCCGCCACAAGCGCGGCAACAAAGCCACCTACACCTGCCCGTTCCACGGCTGGACCTTCAACAACAGCGGCAAGCTGCTGAAGGTGAAGGATCCCGAGAACGCCGGCTACCCTGACTGCTTCAACAAGGAAGGCTCGCACGACCTGAAGAAGGTGGCGCGCTTCGAGAACTACCGCGGCTTCCTGTTCGGCAGCCTGAACGCTGACGTGCCGCCGCTGAAGGATTTCCTGGGCGAAGCGGCGCGCGTCATCGACATGATCGTCGACCAGTCGGCCGACGGGCTCGAGGTGCTGCGCGGCTCGTCCACCTACACGTTCGAGGGCAACTGGAAGCTGCAGGCCGAGAACGGCGCCGATGGCTACCACGTGTCGGCGGTGCACTGGAACTACGCCGCAACCACCAGCCAGCGCAAGCAGAAGAACGCGCAGGAAGACAAGATCCGCGCCATGGACGCCGGCAAGTGGGGCCAGCAGGGCGGCGGCTTCTACGCCTTCGAGCATGGCCACATGCTGCTGTGGACGCGCTGGGCCAACCCGGAGGACCGCCCCAACTTCAGCCGCCGCGAGGAATTCGCCGAGCGTTGCGGCGCCGAGACCGCGGACTGGATGATCCAGAACTCTCGCAACCTGTGCCTTTATCCCAACGTCTACCTGATGGACCAGTTCGGCTCGCAGATCCGCCTGCTGCGTCCGCTGGCCGTCGACAAGACCGAGGTCACCATCTACTGCATCGCGCCGAAGGGAGAATCCGACGAGGCGCGCGCGCGCCGCATCCGCCAGTACGAGGACTTCTTCAACGTCAGCGGCATGGCCACCCCCGACGACCTCGAGGAGTTCCGCGCTTGCCAGCAGGGCTACGCCGGGCAGGCACTGGCCTGGAACGACATGTGCCGCGGCGCGAAGCACTGGATCGACGGTGCCGACGAGGCCGCGCAGCGCATCGGACTCAAGCCCGTGATGAGCGGGGTGCGCACCGAGGACGAGGGCCTCTACACGGTGCAGCACCGCTACTGGCTGGACGTGATGAAGAAGGCCGTGGCAGAGCAATCCGCCGAAGCCGCGAATGAAGCCACCGACACCACCGACGCCGCCGCAGGGAGCGCAGCATGAGCACCGCCGACATCACCCTCGACCAACCGGTCGACATGGCCGCCATCCAGTCCTTCCTGTACCGCGAGGCACGGCTGCTGGATGACGAAGAGTGGGACGCATGGCTTGCGTGCTACCACCCCGACGCAAAGTTCTGGATGCCCTGCTGGGATGACGACGGCAAGCTGATCACCGACCCGCAGCGCGAGATCTCGCTGATCTATTACCCGACCCGCCAGGGCCTGGAGGATCGCGTGTTCCGCATCAAGACCGAGCGCTCCAGCGCCACCATTCCGGACACGCGCACCAGCCACAACCTGAGCAACGTCGAAGTGCTCGGGGTGGCGGGCGACACCTGCACCGTGCGTTTCAACTGGCACACGCTGAGCCATCGCTACCAGACCACCTACAGCTACTTCGGCATGTCGCGCTACACGCTCGACCTCTCCGGCGCCCAGCCGCGCATCCTGGACAAGTATGTCGTGCTCAAGAACGACTACATCAACCAGGTCATCGACATCTATCACATCTGATCCAGGCTGGAGGAACGCGCCATGGAACACACCATCGCCCTGCAATTCGAAGACGGCGTCACCAGGTTCATCACCTGCGGCGAGCACGAGACCCTGTCCGATGCCGCCTACCGGCAGCAGATCAATATCCCGCTGGACTGCCGCGACGGCGCCTGCGGTACCTGCCGCGGGCTGTGCGAGTCGGGCAGCTATGACCTGCCCGAATCCAGCTATATCGAAGATGCGCTGACCGCGGAGGAAGCTGGCCAGGGCTACGTGCTGGCCTGCCAGACGCGCCCGCGTTCGGACTGCGTGATTCGCGTGCCCGCCTCGTCGGCCGCGTGCAAGACCGGCGTCACCACCTACCAGGGGACGCTGGCCGAGCTGGAACAGCTCTCCGATTCGACCATCGGCTTTTCCATCGACCTGGACGAGGCCGCCGGCCTGGACTTCCTGCCCGGCCAGTATGTCAATGTCGAGATCCCGGGCACCGGGCAGACGCGCTCCTATTCCTTCAGCTCCGCGCCCGGCAGCGCGCGCACCGGCTTCGTGGTGCGCAACGTGCCGGAAGGGCGGATGAGCACCTGGCTGACCAGCCAGGCCAAGTCCGGCGAGCGCGTGGCGTTCTCGGGTCCGTACGGCAGCTTCTACCTGCGCGCGGTGACACGGCCGGTGCTGTTCCTGGCCGGCGGCACCGGCATCGCCCCGTTCCTGTCGATGCTCGATGTGCTGGCCGCCAGCGGCTGTGCGCAGCCGGTGCGCATGGTCTACGGGGTCACCAACGACATCGACCTGGTGGCGCTGTCACGCATCGATACGGCCCAGGGTGCCTTGGCCGGCTTCGAATACCGTACCTGCGTCGCCGACGCTGCCAGTAACCACCCACGCAAGGGCTATGTCACAGCCCATGTGGAGCCGGAATGGCTCAACGGCGGCGATGTCGACATCTACCTGTGTGGCCCCGTGGCGATGGTGGAGGCCGTGCGCGGCTGGCTGCAGCAGAGCGGCATCACGCCCGCCGGCTTCTACTATGAGAAGTTCTCGGCCAGCAACGCGGCATGAGCAAGGAGCACGACAACATGAGAACTGCTACACGCTTTGCCGGCAAAGCCATGATCGTGACCGGGGCCGCGCAAGGCATCGGCCGCGGCGTCGCACAGGCCGCCGCCGCCGAGGGCGCCTCGGTGGTGCTGGTCGACCGATCGGCGCTGGTCGATGAAGTCGCGGCGCAGATCGTTGCTGCGGGCGGGCAGGCCATCGCAGTGCACGCCGACCTGGAGCGCTATGCCGGCGCCACGCAGATGGCGCAGGCGGCCGAAGCAGCCTTCGGCCGCATCGACATCCTCGTCAACAACGTGGGCGGCACGATCTGGGCCAAGCCCTTCCAGGCCTATGAGGAGGACCAGATCGAAGCCGAGATCCGGCGCTCGCTGTTCCCCACGCTGTGGTGCTGCCGCGCGGTGCTGCCCGGCATGGTCGCGCGCCGGCAGGGCGTCATCGTCAACGTGTCGTCGATTGCCACGCGCAGCATCCACCGCGTGCCCTACGCGGCGGCCAAGGGCGGCGTTAACGCACTGACGGCCAGCCTCGCCTTCGAGCATGCGCACGAAGGCGTGCGCGTCAACGCCGTGGCCACCGGCGGCACCGAGGCGCCGCCGCGCAGGATTCCGCGCAACATGGCAGCGCAGAGCGAGCAGGAGGCCATCTGGTACCAGGCCATTGTCGACCAGACCAGGGCCTCGAGCCTGATGCACCGCTATGGCACGATCGACGAGCAGGTCCATGCCATCCTGTTTCTCGCATCGGATGAGGCTTCGTACATTACCGGCACGGTCTTGCCAGTTGGCGGCGGGGATCAGGGCTGATGAGCCAGCGTCTGGGTGGAATCGATTGGGGCGCAGTCCGACCGCCGAGGGACTGCAGCGTGTTGCATTGTTCGGCTTACAGCCTTCATTGGCAGATAGGAGTCAGATCATGAGCAAGCCCTCGATCATTCTGGTGCACGGTTTCTGGGGAGGTGCCGCGCATTGGGGAAAAGTCATCGTCGAACTGGCGCGAAAGGGGTATACGAACGTCCGCGCCGTTGAAATGCCGCTGACATCGCTTGCTGACGATGTCGAGCGTACCCGCAAGATGATTGCCCAGCAGAAGGGGCCGGTCCTCCTGGTGGGGCATTCGTACGGTGGTGCGGTGATTACCCAGGCGGGTGACCAGCCCAATGTGGTGGGGCTTGTGTATATCGCGGCGTTTGCGCCAGATGCGGGGGAGAGCCCCGGTGGCATTACGCATCAGCATCTTCCGGTTGCGGCGCCCAATCTCGAACCCGACAGCGACGGCTACTTGTGGCTCAAGTCCGATAAGTTCCATGAGAGCTTCTGCCAGGATCTTTCGCCCGACGACGCGCTGGTGATGGCGGTGACGCAGAAGGCGCCGCTTGCAAGCACCTTCGGCGACGTCATCACGACGCCGGCCTGGAAAAAGAAGCCGTCCTGGTACCAGATTTCCAGCGAAGACAGAATGATCGCCCCCGAAAACCAACTGAAGATGTCGGCCCGGCTCAATCCCCGGAAGGTCGTGACTCTGGCGGCAAGCCATGCTTCGCTGGCTTCGAAGCCAGCCGAGGTTGCAGCGTTGATCGACGAAGCCGCGACGGAGTCGGTCAGGGGATAGCGCCCTGAACGCCCCGCCGGACCAGTGCGCCGAACAGCGGAAAGCTGCGCGGTCAAGGGGAGCCCCCCCGGCTACAGCATCGCTGAATGCAAGTGATGCGGATTATCGAGCGTTTCCGCGATGATCCGCAGCGACTCCTCGATCTCATCGCGCTCGCCCGGGCCGCCCAGGCAGACACGGATCGCATCGGGCGGGTTGCCGTCGGTCGAGAAGGCGGCGGCCGATACCGCGCCGATGCCGCGCGAGCGCAAGTGCAGCGCCAGTTCCGACGGGCTCCACGCTGAAGCCGCCGGGATCGGCAGCCACAGGTGAAAGCCCTCCGGGTCCGCGTCATAGGCCAGGCCCTTGAGCACATGGCGCGCAATCAACTGCCGCGCCGCGCTTTCGGCGCGGATGGCCTTGAGCATGTCGTCCACCGTTCCGTCCTTGATCCAGGATGTAGCGAGCAATGTGTTGATGGGGCTCGCCATCACCGTCGTTGCCCGCAGGGTGCCAGCCAGGCGCTGCGCCTGCCGGGCGGTGGGGGCGTGCAGGAACGCTATGCGCAGCCCGGCGCCCAGGCATTTGGACAGGCCGGTGACGTAATAGGTGAGTTCCGGGGCGAGCGCGGCAAATGTCTGTGGTGCCCGCAGCGGCAGCATGCCGTAGGCATCGTCCTCGATGATCGGCACGCTGTAGCGCAGCGCGACTTCGGCGAGCTGCTCGCGGCGTGCCTGCGGCATGGTGCGCGTGCTCGGGTTCTGGATGGTCGGATTGCAATAGAGCGCCGCCGGCTTCTGTGTCTTGCACATGGCTTCGAAGGCGTGGGCGAACGGGCCATCCTCGTCGCCGGGCAGCGCCTGTAGCTGGATATTGAGCTGCGCGGCGATGGCCTTGATGCCGGGGTAGGCCAGCGCGTCGGCACAGATGGTCTGCGCCGGCCGTGCGAGCTGCGACAGCAGTGCAACCAGCGCGCTGTGGATGCCGGGCGTGACCAGCACGGTGTCCGCGCTGCATGCCGGCACCCAGCGGCGCAGCCATTTCGCAGCAACCGAGCGATCGGCCGGGGTTCCGCCGAAGTCCTGGTAGCGCAGCAGCGTGTAGGGATCGGCAGCCTCCAGCAGTTGCGCCATGGCGGAACGAAGCCGCGCTGTCATCGCGGGCGGCTCCGGCGGCATGTTCATGGACATCTCCGCACCCGTGCCGCCGCGCAGCGGCATCGCGGGCGCACGTCCGCGCACGTAGGTGCCACTTCCTGTCTTGGTGTCGATCAATCCCCGCTTCCTCGCTTCACTGTAGCCGCGCGCCACGGTGGTGTAGTTCAGTTGCAGCGCTTCGGCCAGGTCGCGCAGCGGCGGCAGCCGGTCGCGCGCGCGCAACTGGCCGTCGGCCAGTGCCTCCTCGATCAGGTCCGGAATCAGTAAATAGGCCGGCTTGGCACTGCCGGCGATACGTTTTACCCAATGGCTGGTCAGGTTGGACACCGTGGTCTCCCGCTGCGCGATGCGATGGCATTCAGTGCCCTGAGGGTAGCACCCGAATGATCGCTTACCAAGCCGCACAAGCGATTGCATCAGAAGTTCTCAATGATGGTGCGATATCAGCGCGGATGCACCACGCGTGCGCACCAGGCGGCTGGTTCCCGTTCAAAAATGTGCATTGTGGCGAAGCCGTCATGGCGTGCGCTGTGCGCCTTTGGTGGCATCCATGGCCAAAGCCGTTGCGATCATTGGGCCGATCATTTGGTCGGCTTCGGCTTGATTGGAGATTGATCGCATGACTGCGGGCATTGCGTGGCACATCGGTTGCGGATGTTGGCGTGTTCGGCCTGGCGCCGAACGGTCGATCGGCAAGGGATCGGTCGGCCGCACTGCCCCATCAACGCAACGGAGAGAAGCATGCCTGCTGTCAGCAAACCGGCCCACAAGAAGGGCGATTTCCTGGTCGACTATGAAGAGAAGGTATTCGAGGACGTAAAGGCCGAAGCCGGCGAGAAGGCGCTGGTGACCTTCCACACCGTCGCCTTCGAAGGCTCGATCGGCTTCGTCAACATGCTGCAGGCCACGCGCCTGCTGCGCAAGGGCTTCGAGACCTCGATCCTGCTGTACGGCCCCGGCGTGAACCTTGGCGTTCAGCGCGGCTTCCCGACGCTTGGCGACGAGGCATTCCCCGGGCATATGAACTTCAACAAGCAGCTCACCAAGTTCATGGACGAGGGCGGCAAGGTCTACGCCTGCCGCTTCGCCCTGCAGGCCCTGTACGGCCACGGCGAGGCCTCGCTGATCGAGGGCATCCGCCCGATCAATCCGCTCGATGTGCTCGACCTCAAGCTGCTGCACCGCAAGGAGAACGCGCTGATCATCGATACCTGGACGGTCTGAGCAAAAGGGCAGGTGCCACCATGTCACAGAAACGCATTGTGCGCGCGGCCGCGGTCCAGATCGCGCCCGACCTCGAGAGCGGCGCAGGCACGCTGGCCAAGGTCTGCGAGGCGATCGACGAGGCCGCCGGGAAAGGCGTGCAGCTGATCGTCTTCCCGGAGACCTTCGTGCCGTACTACCCGTACTTCTCCTTCGTACGGCCGCCGGTGCACTCCGGCAGCGACCACATGCGGCTGTACGAGCAGGCCGTGGTGGTGCCCGGCCCGGTCACCGATGCCGTCGCCGGGCGCGCACGCCGGCACGGCATGGTCGTGGTGCTCGGCGTGAACGAGCGCGACCACGGCAGCCTGTACAACACGCAGCTTATCTTCGACACCGAGGGCAACCTCGCGGTCAAGCGCCGCAAGATCACGCCCACCTTCCACGAACGGATGATCTGGGGGCAGGGCGATGCGGCCGGCCTGAAGGTCGCGGACACCGCGATCGGCCGCGTCGGCGCGCTGGCGTGCTGGGAGCACTACAACCCGCTGGCCCGCTATGCGCTGATGACCCAGCACGAGGAAATCCACTGCAGCCAGTTCCCGGGCTCGCTGGTCGGGCCGATCTTTGCCGAGCAGATCGAAGTCACGATCCGGCATCACGCGCTGGAATCCGGCTGCTTCGTCGTCAACGCCACCGGCTGGCTGACCGAAGCGCAGATCGCCTCCGTGACCACCGATCCGGCGCTGCAGAAGGCGCTGCGCGGCGGCTGCAACACTGCAATCATCTCGCCGGAGGGCCAGCACCTGGCGCCGCCGTTGCGCGAGGGCGAGGGCATGGTCATTGCCGACCTCGACATGTCGCTCATCACCAAGCGCAAGCGCATGATGGATTCGGTGGGCCACTACGCGCGCCCGGAACTGCTAAGCCTGGCCATCAATGAGCGGCCGGCGGCGACGGCAGTGCCGATGGCAGGCGCCTTCTCCAACTTCCATGGGAGTATCCGCGATGACATCCAGCGCGAGCGTGCCGGCTTCGAGCCGGCAATTGATGACTGAACTGCAGTCCGTCGGGCTGCGCCTGGAAGACCCGAATGCCGGCGCGGCCAGCCGGCGCGGCGGGGCGGGTCCGTCCGATCACAAGGCGGTCACCATCGACGGCGTGACCATCATGGTGCCGGTGCATACCAGTACCGCGTGGCACTCGCCGTTCGTGGCGCAGGCGCCCGACGGAACGGGGCGCAGCGCGCTGATGCGCGGCACCATCCCGATTGCCAGCATCAGCTTTCCGAAGGCGCCGCGTTTCCATGCGCTGCAGACCCTGGAGGGCATCCCGTACTCGCATATCGCCACGCTGCATGGCGCCGATGTGCTGGCCACCACGGTGCTGCAGACTTGCATCCGCTACGAGAGCCGCAAAAAGACCTGCAAGTTCTGCTCGATCGGCCAGTCGCTGGCGGCGGGCCGCACGATCGCGCGCAAGACGCCGGAGCAACTGGCCGAAGTGGCGCGCGCCGCAGTGCTGCTCGACGGCGTCAGGCATATGGTGCTGACCACCGGCACGCCGCCGACGCCGGATCGGGGCGCGGCTATTCTTTGCGAGAGCGCCTTCGCCATCAAGGCCGCGGTCGACCTGCCGATCCAGGCGCAGTGCGAGCCGCCCGACGACGACCGCTGGTTTGAGCGCATGAAGGCCGCCGGCATCGACACGCTCGGCATGCACCTCGAGGTCGTCACGCCGGCGCTGCGCGAGCGCATCATGCCGGGCAAGGCGGCGGTGCCTCCGAGCCGCTACATGGAAGCCTTCAAGGCCGCCGTTGCGGTGTTCGGCAGGGCGCAGGTCAGCACGTACATCCTCGCGGGACTCGGCGACACCGCGGAAGCCATCCTGTCGATCTCGCGCGAGCTGATCGAGCTCGGGGTGTATCCGTTCGTGGTGCCTTTCGTGCCGATCTCCGGCACGCCGCTGGAGGACCACCCGGCACCCTCGCCGGCCTTCATGCAGTCGATCCTGCAGCCGCTCGGCGCCATGCTGAGCGCCGCCGGCATGCGCTCGTCCGACATCAAGGCAGGTTGCGGCAAGTGCGGCGCGTGCTCGTCACTGGCCACCTACGAGCGCGAGGCGGCACTGGCGACCGACGGAGCGACATCATGAAAAGCGATCTCTGCGTCGAGGTGCCGGGCATCCCGATGTTCCGCATCCGCTGGGCGGAGCACACCTGGGAGGCGGAGCAGGCCTATCGCCTGCGCCAGGCCGTGTTCTGCGAGGAGCAGGGCATCTTCGCGGGCGACGACCGGGACGCGGTGGACGACGTGGCGCAACTGCTGGTGGCGGTGCGCTTCGAGCAGGAATTGCCCCGCCATCCCGGCACCGTGGTCGGCACGGTTCGCATCCATGAAAGCGAGCCGGGCGTGTGGTTCGGCTCGCGGCTTGCGGTGGATGCGGCATACCGAAGCCAGGGCAAGATCGGTGCGACGCTGATCCGCCTGGCGGTGAGCAGCGCCCACGCGATCGGCTGCCGGCGCTTCCTTGCGCACGTGCAGAGCCAGAACGTGCCCTTGTTCAGGCGCTTGCATTGGCACGTCCTGGCAGAGGAGACGCTGCTCGGGCGGCCTCACCACCTGATGCAGGCAGACCTGAACCATTACCCACCTTGTCATACGCCGCACGCGGGCCTGATTGCGGAAGGCAGGGCCGTGCGATGAGCCTCGACGACCTCGTACACACCTTGCGCAGCAGCCGGGGTTTTGCGCATAAGACCGATATCCCGGCCATGCTGTCGCCACTCGGCGCCGCGGCCACCGGACGCAACGCGGCCATGGCTGTCGATGTCGGCGACGACTGCGCGGCATGGCGGGATGGCGACGGCTACCTGCTGTTCGCCATTGAAGGACTGGTCAGTGATTTCATCCGCACGATGCCGTGGTTCGCCGGCTACAGCGCGGTCATGGTCAACATCAGCGATATCTATGCGATGGGCGGCAGGCCGACGGCCGTGGTCGATGCGCTATGGAGCCATGGCGCCGCCGACGCCGCTGAAGTGCTCAAGGGCATGGCAGCGGCGTCTGCCGCTTATGGCGTGCCGATCGTCGGCGGTCACAGCAACGCGCGCAGCGAGGAAAGCCAGCTTGCCGTGGCGATCGTTGGCCGGGCGCGCAAGCTGCTGTCGAGTTTCGCGGCGCGTCCCGGGCAGCGCCTGTTGATGGCGGTGGACCTGCGCGGCGCGTTCGCGGAGCCGTACCCGTTCTGGAACGCATCGACGGGCGCGCCGGGCGAACGACTGCGCGCGGATCTCGAACTCTTGCCGGTGCTGGCCGAAGACGGCCTTTGCACCGCGGCCAAGGACATCAGCATGGCGGGTGCGCTCGGCACCGCGCTGATGCTGCTCGAATGCTCCGGGGTGGGCGCCAGCATCGCGCTGGAGCGCATTCCGCGGCCCGATGGCGTGCCGCTGGAGCGATGGCTGACGGCATTCCCCAGCTATGGCTTCCTGCTGGCCGTCGATGACGACGATGCGCAGACGGTCGAACGCCGCTTCCTCGATCGCGGCATTGCCTGCGCCCAGATCGGCGCCATCGACGATTCCCGTGTCGCCACGCTCACGCACGCCGGCGAACGGGCCACGTTGTGGGACTTCCGCGAGGCAGGGTTCATCCTGCCGACGCGCCTGGCCACGCCGCTCGATTCCCCAACCTGAGACCTGCCATGCCAGTTACCTATTTCCGCATCCGCTGGCCTGACCAGACCGAGATGGCCTGCTATTCCCCATCCTCCATCGTCACGGAGCACTTTGCCGAAGGGGCGGCGTATCCGCTGGACGAGTTCGTCGAGCGCGCGCGTACCGCGCTGGGCGCCGCTTCCGAGCGGGTGCGTGCCAGGTATGGCTACGCCTGCTCGTCCGCGATGGACCAGCTCCGCATCCTGGAAATCGCCGCGCAGCGGTTCCGGGGCCAGGACGGCGCCACCGTCCGGTTTCTCGGCTTTGGCAGCTAGCCGTTCTTCAAATTCCTCGCCTTAAAGGATCCAACATGTCCAACGTCATCTACACCAATCCGGACCAGGCCGCAGAACCCAGGCACTACGGCGTCATCATTGTCGGCGGCGGCCAGGCCGGACTATCGATGAGCTACTTCCTGAAGCAGGCCGGCATCGATCATCTCATCATCGAGAAGCACACCGTCACGCATACCTGGCGCACGCAACGCTGGGATGCGTTCTGCCTGGTGACGCCGAACTGGCAATGCGCGCTGCCGGGCTATCCCTACCAGGGTGATGATCCGCACGGCTTCATGAAGAAGGATGAAATCACGGCCTATCTCGATGGCTTTATCCGGACGGTCGGCGCACCGGTGCTCGAGCACACCGAGGTACGGCAAGTGAAGGCGCGCGCTCAGGGGGGATTTGCCGTGGTGACGAGCCAGGGTGCATTCACCGCAGACCAGGTGGTGGTGGCCTCGGGCGGTTATCACACGCCGATCGTGCCGCGCATGGCCGAGCGCCTGCCGGCGTCGGTCCGGCAGCTGCAATCGTCCGAATACAGGAATCCCGAGTCGCTGCCCGAGGGTGCGGTGCTCGTGGTTGGCTCGGGCCAGTCGGGTGCGCAGATTGCGGAAGACCTGCACCTGGCCGGCCGCAAGGTGTACCTGGCCGTCGGCGAGGCGCCGCGCTGCGCGCGCTTCTATCGCGGGCGGGACGTCGTGGACTGGCTCGCGGACATGAAATACTACGACCTGCCGGTCACCGAGCATCCGCTGCGCGAGGGCGTTCGCGACAACACCAACCACTATGTCACCGGCCGCGACGGCGGGCGCGATATCGACCTGCGCAGGTTTGCCACTGAGGGCATGGAGCTCTACGGCTTGCTCGACGACTACCTCGACGGCCAACTGCGTTTTGCTCCGGACCTGCGTCGCAACCTGGACGATGCCGATGCGACTTACAACCGCATCAACGCGAGCATCGACAAGTTCATCGCGGAGCGAGGTATCGAGGCGCCGCCGCCGAGCGTCTATGCGCCCGTATGGGCGCCACCGGCCGAGCGCACCGAACTTGATCCTCAGGCAGCCGGCATTGGTTCGATCATCTGGTGCATCGGCTTCCGGCCGGATTTCAGCTGGCTCGAAGTGCCGGTGTTCAACGGCCGCGGCTATCCGGGCCACGAACGTGGCGTGACCGCACACGCCGGCCTGTACTTTCTTGGCCTGCCCTGGCTGCACACGTGGGGATCGGGGCGATTCTCCGGCATCGCGCGCGACGCCGAGTACCTGGCCGCCCTGGTCGCCGCAGGCCGGGCCGACACCGCGCTGGCCGCCTGACATGGAAGCCGTCGTCTCGCGCCATGTGGCCGGCATGCCCCAGTTGGCATACACCGGCCTGTCAGAGAACTGGCTGCTGAAGTCCTGCGGCGACCTGCACTGGCGCCTGCTGGCCGCCGGCGCCGGCCTGGGGGTGCCGGACTTCCGCGATGCCGAGGGCAATCCGGTGTATGCGGCGTTCACCGCGATCCGCGTGCGGGATGCCGCGCCGCAAACGGTCGGCGAGCACGCCGAGTTCAGCATCGGTTCGCGCATCGTGCCAGCGGGTGGCGTGAAGCACCTCAGCGAACATGCGGTCGACATGCAGGGGGGCCGCCGCGCCAGCGTGACGATGCTGTCCACCTTCATCCGCCGCACGCGTGAGCGGGACAACCGCTCGGTCGTGCGCACCATGCCGACCGTGGCCGCGCAGTGGGCCGGCGCCGGCCCGTCGGCACAGGCGGCGGAACTGTCGCTGCTGGCGCGGCGTTTTCGCGGCGGGGATTGGGGCATGCATCTCGGGCTCGATCAGGCCCGGCATCGCGTCTGCCACGCGGCCGAGTACCTGCCGTGCCCCTGCAACGACTTCAATGGCGCCGACCTGCTGTACTTCGCCAGCTTCCAGGCCATGGTCGATCGCGCGGAATGGCAATGGCGCCGCGACGCGGATCCGCCCACGGTGTTCGCGCGGGACCTGTTCTTCCATGGCAACGTCAATGTCGGCGAGTCGCTGGAGCTGATCTTCTCCGCGCTGCGCGAGGACGAGGAAGGATTGACGCACTGGTGTGAGATCCGGCGCAGCCGCGACGGCGAGAAGATCGCAGATGTGGTCACGCAGAAGCGGTGGAGGCAACGATGAACGCGAAACGGGATGACCCGGCAGGCGCCCTTGAGCTGAAGCCGGTCTACGGGCACGGCGACCTGACTGGTCTTGGCCACCTGGGCGGCATGCCCGGCGAGGCCCCGTTCGTTCGTGGCCCCTATCCCTCCATGTACCGCGGCAGGCCATGGACCATCCGCCAGTACGGGGGATACGGCGACGCCGTGACGTCGAACCTCGCCTATCGCGAGGCCCTGAAGCAGGGCGCGCAGGGCTTGTCGGTGGCCTTCGACCTGCCGACCCATCGCGGCTATGATTCTGACGATCCACTGGCGCAGGCCGATGTCGGCATGGCCGGCGTGGCCATCGACTCGGTCGACGATGTGCGGCGCCTGTTCGATGGCATTGCGCTGGACCGTGTGTCGGTATCGATGACCATGAGTGGTGCGGTGCTGCCAGTACTGGCAGCGTTCCTGGTCGCGGCCGAGGAATGGGGCGTCCCGTTCGAACAGCTGCGCGGCACCATCCAGAACGACATCCTCAAGGAGTTCATGGTCCGGAACACCTGGATCCATGCGCCGCAGCCGTCGCTGCGCATCGCCACCGACGTGGTCGAATGGCTGGCCGCGCATGCGCCGAAGTTCAACGGCATGTCGATCTCGGGCTATCACTTCCAGGAAGCAGGCGCCGATCCGGTGCTGGAA
The DNA here is from genome assembly GCF_058787995.1 of Cupriavidus sp. FW305-27. Classification (NCBI taxonomy): domain Bacteria; kingdom Pseudomonadati; phylum Pseudomonadota; class Betaproteobacteria; order Burkholderiales; family Burkholderiaceae; genus Cupriavidus; species Cupriavidus sp. FW305-27. The sequence goes on along the minus strand of NZ_JBYTAG010000048.1, from coordinate 38,312 downwards.
CTGGCACTGACACTGGCCAATGCCAGGACCTATGTCGGCCTGCTGCGAGAGCGCGGCCTTGATGTCGATGCATTCTGCGGCGGACTGAGCTTCTTCTTCGGCGTCGGCAAGCCATTCTTCGTCGAGATCGCCAAGCTGCGCGCCGCGCGGCTCCTGTGGCACGACATCGTGTGCGAGCTGGGCGGCACCAGCGCGCGCGCCACCGCCATGCGCATGCATTGCCAGACTTCGGGCTGGACCCTCGCCGCGCAGCAGCCGCTCAACAATGTCGCGCGCACCACGATCGAGGCGATGGCCGCGATCTTCGGTGGTACGCAGTCGCTGCATACCAACGGCTTTGACGAGGCATTGGCTTTGCCGGGCGCGCAGGCCTCGCGGCTGGCCCGCGATACGCAGCTGATCCTGCAGCATGAGTTTGGCCTGTGCGACGTGGCGGACCCGTGGGCGGGCTCCTACCTGATCGAGTCGCTGACCGGCCGCATGGTGACGGAGGTTCGCGCGGTGCTGGCGCACATCGACGCTGAGGGTGGCATCCTGGCAGCCCTTGAATCCGGCTGGGTGCAGCGGCGCATCCACCAGAATGCGCTGCGGACGCAGGCTCGGCTCGATGCGCGGGAAGAGGTCGTGGTGGGTGTCAACCGCTACCAGGAGCCCGACGACAATGGCCAGGAATGCCTGGAGATCGACGGTAGCCAGGTGCGCGTGCAACAGGCACGTCGCCTGGACGCGCTGCGCAGCCGCCGCGATGACGCCGCGGCCAGGCATGCGCTGGCGGCGCTGACCGAGGCCGCCAGGCACGGCGGCCCCAACCTGCTGGCCTGTGCGATCGACGCCATGCGTTGCCGCGCCACGGTCGGGGAATGTACCCGGGCCCTGCTCCAGGTGTGGCCGCGCCATACGGTCCGGGCGTCCTACGACGCTGCGCTGTACGGCACGGCCCGCGCCGGCAACACAGAATGGCTGGCCGCCTGCGAGTGCGTCAGTGCGCTGCGCGAGCGGCTCGGCCGCGCGCCCCGGATCCTCGTGGCCAAGCTGGGCCAGGACGGCCACGACCGCGGTGCGAAAGCGGTGGCGGCCGGGCTTGCGGATGCCGGGTTCGTGGTCGAACTGACACCGCTGTTTCAGTCCGCCGAGGCGGTTGCGTCTTCTGCTTGCGATGGCGAGTTCGATGCCATCGGCATCTCCACGCTGGGCGGCGCGCATCTGGATCTGCTGCCGGCGCTGCTACACGCCTTGCGGCAGCGTGCGCTCGAAGTGCCGGTCTTCGTCGGCGGCATTGTTCCGGCAGACCACAGGCGCTTGCTGCGCCAGTGCGGCGTGCAGGGGATTTTCGGACCGGGCACGCCGATGGAGATCATCGTGAGCACCATCGTGGCTGCGCTCACGTTGTCGAGGATGCCTACGGCGTAAGCGTGACGTCCTCGATCGCCACGTCGCCCACCAGCATGTAGCCGGGCGCATGCGTGATACACAGCGGCAGCAGCGCCTGCACGGCCGCGGCCAGAGGCGTGCCGCCTGGATGGCGATGCTTTCGCTTGCTGAGATGTCCGACAACCGGGTCGCGACCTTCCCGCGTTTCGTATTTGCACCAGAACCTTCGCCCTACCGCGTGGCGAACGCCAGCCGCGGTGGCGCTTCTGGCACCGCGCAGCGAACGCGCCGGTCGCGCTCCGGCAGTGTCAGCTGGGTACGTGGCGGCGCGGCTCGCCGCACGCCGAGGATTTCGGCTACATTGGCTTGCGGGCGGAGCAGCGGCCGCAGCAGCGAGGCGGGGCCTGTGAGCAGCGGCGTCACGCCCGGGCCGTGCCCGCTGACCGTGCTGTCGCCGTGTACCACGACGCCGATGGTCACGCGGTCATTGGCGTAGCGCGGCCCCCGCCGCGTATCGGCGCCGATGATCGCCACCATGTCGCCGAAGCGCAGGCTGCCCAGACGGTAGCGCTCACGTGCCTGCCGGTCCGACAGCTGGATATCGTAATCCCCGCGCCATGCATTGTTCTTTCCCAGCCCGGAGCCCATGACGCGCGCCGGCACCAGATGCGTGACCGGCGCATGGAGCTGGCCATCGCGCTCCAGCAGGCCCCATCGCGCCAGCAGGCGCGGCGAGCAGTTGAGGACTTCGATTCGGGGGTAGTCGCGGAGTCGTAATCCCAGTCCATGCGAAAGAACCTGGATGCGGTCGCCGATGCAAAGGCGCACCAGCACCTCCGTGGGAAAGTCCACCAGCACGTGGTTGACGCCGCCGTGCTTGCCCGTCACCACACCAGTCCGGCCCGCGCACGCTCCGTTGACCACACGGGCCGGATTGCCGACGCAGGCATAGGTCAGCAGGGCGCTGTTGGGTCCGTCGCGTGGGCCGACGATCTCGCGCCCGTTGTTGTGCAGGGCGACCCCCGGCTCGATATGGTCGCCCGCCAACCCGACGCAAGGATCGCCGATGCGCCTATTGACCACGATGCCGCCGGTACCCGGCAGGACGCGCGGCACGCCGTCGTAGCCAATGCGGTAGGGCGAGGCGCGCCCCACGGGATGCGCGATCTGCCCAAGGACGGACACCGCCACGAGTTCGTCGGCATTGATTCGGGGAACGGGGCGTGCACCGTCGCGGCCGGCCGGACGGGACAGGGCTTGCTGGACGAGCGGAATCGGGCGGGACATGGGTACCATCTCCTATCGCATCCTGCGCACCACGGTGGCGGCGATCTGCGGCTGTCCCGGCGCGCGCCGGTTCTCGGCCGCGACGGCGTCGTAGACGGTGTGCGCGATATGGTGCAGCTCCGCATCGGTCACGCGTCCGCTGACCTGATAGAACAGGCGCACGCGCTGCGGCAGCCCGGGCACGGCGCTGGTCCGGGACTGGCGCATATGGCGCCGCACTTGGTCCACGTCGCGCACCACCTGTCGCGCAAGATGGCTCAGGCGTAGCCGTCCGTTGGCGTCGCGGTAATCGGTTGCGTGTAGCAGCTTGCTTTCGAGGCCTGCCGGCAGGCGCTTGGGGGCAGCCGGCATCGGCGTGAGATCGAGCACCGAGCCGCCCCTGCGCGGGCCGATGCGGAGCTGGTTGCGCACATCGAAGCCGCGCAGGCACAGGCGTTCGACCAGGATCTGCTCGGCGCAACGGCCACGCAGGTTATTGATGACGATGAGCGCCGGACGCTGCCCGCGCGGCCGGGCCTCGGCGGCGGCCAGATCACGGCATGCCAGATGCCGGGCGCGCGAGGCCGGCAGGCATTCGTTGCGGCCGACGGCAGGGTCGGCATCCCCGGCGCGTCCGCGCTCGCGCGTCCAGTGCCGAACGGCATCGTCAAGCATGGCGTCGACGAACTGGTCGATTGCTGCGCTCATGCTTCGGCTCCTTGCGGGGCCGGTGTGCCGATCGCCGGAGTGGGGCAAAGGGGATACCACCAGGCGGTGGCTTGCTGCCAGGGGTCGGCATGATGGCCGGTCCCGACCAGCGGGCCATCGACGCAAGCATGGTGCGGCGACGACGCCATTACATGCAGCGCGGCCAGCCTGGGCAGGCGTTCGGCGAGCCCGGCCACTCCTGCCGCTGCCAGTGCGTCGCGCAGCAGCGAGCGCTCGGCGCCGAACAGGGATTCGGAAGGCAGCGGGTCCAGATGCCGCACGTCGACGCCGCTTCGCCACAGGGCATGCACCGGCCACGGTGCGCCGTCACCATCAAGCGTGGTCAGCACGATGGCGGCATCGAGCGTGGCGGAGAGTGCGAGCGTGTCGAGGGCGATGGCGAGCGGATCCCACCAGGGGGAGGGCATTGGGCCGAGCGCCGGTCTTGCCCCCTCGCAGCGGCGCAGCAGGGCGTCGAGCAGGACCTCGTAGCGCTCGACCACGGCATGGTCGGCAGCGTCGCCGAGCTGGGAACCGGCCACGTTGTCTCCGACCCAGCGAAACGGCCACGACGCGGCATCGGTGCAGTCGCGCATCGCGATCCACGCAATCAGAGCGGGTTCGAGCGGCCTCGGCACGGCGCCGCCGCTGTCCAGCGCCGCGCCGTTGGCCGAGAGGCTCGGCAGTACCATCTCGCTCGCATCGATGACCTGCCAGAACGCGCGCGTGAGCCAGGGCTCCAGCACCCGCGTGAGCCGCAACGCCAGGCTCGGCCCCCAGGGCGACCCGAGCACCAGCGCGGGATCGAGGATGCAGGCGAGCTTGCGTTGCCGTACCGATACGATCATGTCCTCAGCATGCATGGCGGGGCGTCTCCGTGTCAGCCGCGGTCAGGGATGCGCAAATGTACGGCGCGCCACGGTCAGGCCGCAGCCTGCGGCACGCCGAGCACGCTGTTCAGCGCGTGTGTCACGCCGGGGAATCCTCGGCCCTCGGGCGTCATCCGGTACGCGGCGACCCACGCTTCCGCGTGCGCGCCCATGGGCCGCACCACGCTCTGGAACAGGATCGGATCGGTTGCGGTCTTGAAATCATTGTCCGCAACAAACTGCAGGATCCGCCGGCCGCTTTCGGCCATCTTGGCCCGTTGCGAGGGCTCGGCCACCCCGCCGAGATAGCGATTCGAGACGATCTCGACCACATCCCACTTGGTGTTGGCGTCAAAGGCCTTCTTGATGTCGGGCGAATCCAGCAGCTTGAGCACCTGGATCAGGTAATGCCCGGTTTCCATCGCGAGCGCGAAGATATTGCCGTAGGTAGACCGGTCCAGCGCATAGCGCAGGTCGAGCCCGATGCGCTGGATGGTGCCGACGCTGCCGAAGGGACGCTGGTCGATCAGCTGTCCGCCCCGGATGACTTCGCCGATCAGCAGATCGCGGAAGTACTGGCCCATCGCCACCATGAAGCCGACCATCTGGCGATGGAAATTGCGGTTGACCACTGCGCCGGCCGGGGCCTGCGCGGTGCCATAGTTGAAGGCGCGCCGATAGGCCACCATGCGGTCCTGCCGGGTGTAGCGCAGTGGCCGCCATTTTTCGAGCAGATAGAGTCCGCGCGCGCCGGGGCCGCGCTGGATGCGCATCTTCCCCAGGCGGAACAAGCGCAGCAGGGTCTCGACCACCTCAAAGATCTTCATGCGCTCGTGCTGATAGATAAAGTACAGCTCGGCAGCCGCATGCAACTGGCTCGGGATGATTGAATCGTCGAAGTCAGGCTGTACATAGGGATAGCCGATCTTCTCGAAGCCGACTGCCCCCTGAGGACCGAGGCCGAGCAGATCGAAGAAGCCTTCCTCCCCGCTGCCATTGGGTTTGGACAACAGTTCAGAGTAACGCTGCTCGAACTGCGAGGCGAAGGCGTCGCGCTGGTCGGGCGGCAGGCTGGCCAGCTGCTCCTGCAGAAAGGTCTCCCACAGGCGCTGAATGGTTTCGGTGGTCTGGAAGTTCATGATGCGCTCCGTCGTCGGGGGTCAGGCCTTGGCAGGGCCGCCGTCGGGACCCGCAGGGCCCGCTCCGCTACCGTCGGCGCCAGTACCTTCGGTGCCGTCGAAGGCATCAGCCGCACCGGGAGTGAGAGGGGCGGGGGCAGCGGCGGGCGGCACGGCGGACGTGCCCGGCGTAAGGAGTCGCCGGCGATTCCGTTCCCCCAACTCGTGCGCGATACGATCGATCGAGCCGTCCGGATGTGGCGGAATCTGCGGGGCGTGCTCGCGATAGTCGCGGTTGCGCCGGTGCCACTCGGGCACGCGCTGCTCGATCATCATCAACGCGCCGCGCTGGTATCCCGGCAGCATTCCGATATTGCCAAAGGTCCCCATATGTGGCGGTCTGTGATAGACGGGGGCGAGCGTCGCATCTGCAAGCATATCCGAGGCCGGAATGCAGCCGGATGTCATCTGTTCGACGATGGGCCGCAGTGCGCGCTCGGCCTGCAGCTGGAGCACAAGCTCGCCATGCATCAGCCAGGCGAGCGGTGTCGGTCCTGCCGGCCCCGTCAGATCGAAGTGATCAATGGTGTGCTTGTCCCATACACGCCATTGGGGCGCGGGGATGACCGGATCCTGCGGGGCGGCGAAGCTGACCCCTGCCGGGATCAGCAGTGCGGCCATTTCCGACAGCATTGCGCCCGTCGGGTTGTCGGGATTGGTGATGTCCTTCATCGGTGCAGCGGCATCGAGCCAGACATCGGGGTAACGCAGCGCCAGCGCAAAGATGGCGTGGGCGGCGGCACGCTGTTCCGGCATGCCAAACTCTTCGGTGCCGTTGGCGTAGAGATCGATTGCGCGGTCGAGATCGTGCAGGACACGGTCAAGCAGGACCTGCAGCTTGAGCGTATCGGGGTCGCAGTCGCAACGGGTGACACAGTCGATGGTCGAAGCAAATCTGCCGCGCAGACTGACCAGATTCATCAGACGCTGCTCGGCAAAGGTGGTGCCGCTCCCTCCGTAAAGGCCATACATCAGTACGCTGGGACGCGCAATGCGCAGGAGGCGCAGGCCGCCGGAAGCCTGGAAGCCGTCCACGAACAACTGCAAGGCGTCCTGAAACGCCAGCAGCGGTGGCGCGTCGCGGACCGGCAGGTGCAGCGTCACCTGCACGAAGCGCGAGAACCGCCCGAGCATGTTCCATGCGGTCGCGCCGACCCGGCGCAGCCCGTCGCTCGAGCCTCCCGCACACAGCTGGATCATTTCGTCCATCGCACGGGAAAGGTCGGCTTCGTGGAGCAGTGCCCGCAGGTCCGACTGGCCATGCGCTTCGAGACTGGCGTGCAGGCCGCGATAGGCGGCCAGGCCTCGCGGCATCGTGTTCTGGTCCAGCGATTCCTGGGCCACGCCCGACATGTTGCGCAGGCACACCAGCACCTGGTCGCGCCGCGCCTGCAGTTCAGAGTAGGGCACGCGCAGTAATGTGCGCCCGCCCTGGAAGCCTGTATTGGCGAGCGCCTCGCCCATCAACACCAGAAGCACCGCAGCCACTTCGTCGAGGCTCTGCCCGAGATTGCGATAGCTTTCGTTCAGCTCGGTGGACAGCGCGCCCACCATCCGCGCCAGCCTGGCATATTCGCCCAGGCGCCGCCGTGCGGCGAAAGCCCGGTCCCGGCTGTAGGGGTCGAGGGACTGGCGTGCCGCCGCGACGCCATCGTCGATGGTGAGGGACAGGGTCTGATGCCACCCCTCCAGCTCTGGCCGGATGTCCTTGGTCAGGTTGCTCGCGATCAGTTGCTGCAGATCCTGCTCCACATCCGCCCGGGCCTGATCCAGATCCAGATTGGTCGCGGTCGCCTCCGGCGCAGCGATGGCCGAGGGCCGTGGAGCCGCGGTATTCAGGAACGGCAGTCCCTGAGCCTCGCCGCCGATACCCTGCGCGCGCGCGTCGGACTGGTAGCGGTCCAGCAATGCTCTCGCGATCTGCTGGGCGTCGTTGGGATCTCCGATCTTCAGTTCGCGCCGCAGCAGGGTATCGAAGGCGAGCCGCTGGCTGTTTCCGATGCTCATGGGTTTGCCGTCGGAGCCGGACGGAACCGGTTGGGGAATCGCGGGATAGGCCATGGTGATCCTCTGTTGCGTTGAACGGCGTGATGCGTGTTGTCGTGCGCGCCTACGACACCAGGTGCAATAGCGCAGGCTGCGGCTCGTACGGCGCTGCGCGCGGGCGTCGCGAGGCCATGCGCGCGCTCAGCTGGCCGATCACGCAGTGCGCGAGGCGCCTCGGCGGGATGCGCCCGTCCACTATCGCGTAGTGCGCGGCGCTCACGAGGTGGCGGGGAGGCAGTCCGGTTTCACGTTCGGACGCAAGCAGCCGCGCGCCTTCGCGAATGGCCGCCTCGTCGTCACGCGAGAAGGGAATGATGTCGGCCAGGGCGCGCTGGGCGAGGTTGCGGCGCGTCTGGAACGCAATCTCGTCGACGACGTCCGGCACGATGCGCGGCACGCTCAGCATCAGCGCGGCGGGTATGCGGTGCCCGGCGGAGGGCTGGTACAGGTTTTGCCAAACCCGTAACAACCGTGCGGCGTCGCGCGCGAAGCCGAGCCGGCGTAGCATTTCGGCCAGCAGGTAGACACGCAGGTAGGCGGTGGGATGCGCGCCGCCGGGCCGGTAGGTCATGGTGCGCGGCTGGGGGTGCGCGAGGAAATCCGCCATGCCCCAGGCCGCCGCCGGGCCACCGAGCAGGATGGCCGCGAGGTCCGCGAAGATCTCCTTGTGCCAGCGGCCGTAGACGGTGGCGAGGAAGGGATCGCGCGTCTTGCCCATGGTGCGCCTGAGTACGGCCTGGCGGTTCTCCCTCCAGATGCCGAGGTCGGCCTGCAGGTTGTGGGCGACTTCATGCAGGAAGACTGATTGCCACGGCTGGTCTCGGTCCCAGGGTATGCGGATCAGCGGAAAGGGATTGGCCTCGCCGAGCAGCCGCGACAGCGCCACGCCACGGCGCATCGTCGCGGGAGAATAGCCGTGCTCCATGTAGCAGACCGGCTTGAGCAGCGGGCCATCGAAGACGCGTGGCGCGGCGCGTCGAACGGCGCGGTAGCAGTCTTCGGCAATGACGTCGTGCGCGGCGAGCGACGGGCCGAAGCTCGTGCCCCGCTGCGCGAACACTTCGTAGAACATGCCGAACAGCCGCCGCGCGCGGTCAAGTTCGCGCTCGACCAGCGCCACGTCGATCAACACCCGTTGCGCAGGCCTCTGCTGCCAGTCCGGCAGCATCTGATCGAAGCGCGCGCGGATGCGTTGCTCGGCCTGGGCCAGCCGCGCGTTGGCCGTGTCGAAATGTTGCTGCGAAGGCGCATAGGGCATGTCTTGCGGGCGCAGTCCGACAAAGGCGTTGTCGACCCGGGCCAGCCGCGACAGGCGCGCGGACAGGCCGCGAATCTTTGCGCTCAGGAATCGCTGCAGGTTCATGGCCGGCCCCGTTCCGATCGGTGTCACTGGCGACGATTCATGCGCCACGGACGATGATGGTCACCGGCCCACGTACATGCATGCGACGGCCGCCGCAGTGTGGGCAGCCGACGCCATGGCCGCCATAGCTGCGGGACTGGGCGCGCGGGCCGGTTGCCGCGACACGGCGCGCTAACGGCGCTATCGTGCGCGCGGCGGCCTGCGCGCCGCGGCCGCGCGGCGTGGCCCGGCGCGCCGCAGGCACCAGCGGCTGCGACAGCTGGCGCGCCGCCTGGGGTCGCCGTGCCACGGCTTGCGCGGTGCGGGTGGCGGTACGCACAGCGGCGCGCGGCGGCAGCTGGCGCGCCTGCACTGTGCGTTGCGTGGCGCGCACCGCGCGTGCAACCGCGCGTGCCGCGGGGGCGCCGCTGGTGCGGGTGGCCGTTCGCACCGCCTGGGCCACGCCGCGCACCGCGGCGCGACGCACGGCGGGCGCGGCGCGCGCGACCGAGGGGAGGGCGCGGCGGAGTACCATGCCGGCCAGCACCGGCGCGGCGGCGTCGATCGCATCCTCGTCGAGTCCATCCACCAGTTCGTCGAAGGTCTCATACTCGTCGGCGCCGTCGGCGAGCATGCGCCCGGCCACATTGGCGATGCGCCCGATCAACTGTGCTTGTGGAAGAGGAATCATGCTGGCGATCGGTCCCACCACACGCGCGGCCTGCCCAATGCCTTGCCCCACGCGGCGCGCGACATTGACCGCGCCGCTCGCCATGCGCCGCAGGCGGCGGAAGAACTCGTCGGCGTCACCGGCTTCCATGGCATCGGCCACGGCGTCCTCCATGCCGTCCAGTTCGTCGTAGGCGGCCTCGTATTCGTCGACGGAGTCGATGCCGTCCACGTCCTCGTAGGTATCGCCCTCGTCCTCGCCTTCGTCATACTGGGTCGCGCCGCCTGCGAGCACGCGGCCGACGAAGTTGTCCTCGCCTTCATCCCATTCGTCGTAGCTGTCGTTGCCCTCGTCGGATTCGTCGTACCCGTCGTCGTGCATCAGGTCCATCGCGCTGCCTCGAGTGGGGCCCTCGGCGGCTTCATCCATCAGCTCGTCCATTACATCGGCCTCGAATCGGTCCATGGTGTGCTCCTTGGTGTGCGGCTCAAGTTGATTGGCTCAGCGGGGTGCGACCGTCAGCGTCACAGGTCCGCCGAAGTGGAAGGTCCGGGGTCTTCTCGGCCGGATGGTGCGCACGCCGCGGCCGATGCCTGTGGGGCGGGCCATCGGCCCAGGGGGAGCGGGTTGCGCCAGGCGATCGAGCATGCGGGGATTGGCGACGACGCGGCGCGCGGCCTGGGGCAGCCCACGGCGCAGCGCCCGCGCGGCCTGGTTCGGCGGTTGCTGGCGTTGGCGTGCGACGCGGGTGGCGGCGCGCGCCAGCGGTGCCAGGGCGCGTGTGGCCCCGGGTCCGCCTGCGCGCACCAGTTCGCGTGCCGCGCTGGCGACGCCGCGCACGAGTTGCCGCCGGCCCGCGGCCGATAGTTGCGCCACATTTGACAGGCCGAGTCCGCGCGCGGCGGCTCGCGTGGCGAGCGCCACCGCTGCGGGCAGGGCCTCATCGATGCCGTCGTTGGCATAGAGATCGATCATCGCGTCCATGCCCTGGCTCGCGCTGGCCTGCGAGGCGAGCAGTTGGCTGATCTGCGCGAGCATGTCCTGAGTGCCGCCGCCAAGGGTGCCGAGGGCGCCCGCCTGCCGGCGCGCTTGGCGCGCCGCGTGGCTGACGTCCCCGGCAAGGCGGCCAGCGGTTTGCAGGCCGCGCGCAAGGTTCGGCGCGCCCAGCATGCGCGCAAGGGCGGCCGCCGCGTTGGCGGTGGGGGAAGCAGCCTGCGCCACCCGGCCCACCTGTCCCGCCACGCGGCCCGCCCTTCGTGCGACGCCCTGCATGCGTCCGGCCTGGCGGCTTATCACCCCGGCCGCGCGGCCGAGGCCGCCCAGCAGGCGGCCGAGAAATTCGTCGTCGTCGGCGGCGTCGAGGCCGTCGGCTACTTCTTCCTCGAAGGCGTTCCATACGGCCATCTGGTCGATGTGGTCGCCGATGTCGGTGTCTTGCGCGGCCGCCATATCGGCCGAATCTGTCTCGTCCGTGAAAGCATCGTCGCCCCCGTCCTCGTCAAACGGGGACGCGGTCCGCGCCAAGCCCGATTGCAGCGCGGCATGATCGGCGGCGTCGTCGGCCGTGTCGCCGTAGTCCGTGCTACTGGCGTATTCGTCCAAACTGAGGTCTTCCATCAGGTCATTGTCGAATTGGTCGCTCATCGCATGCCTCCACGCGGCCGTGTGTCATGCCGCTGTCATGGCCACTCTAGATGCGGCGAGGTGCCCGCCGCATCGCCCGATGCCTCTGGCACGGCGGGATTCGCGCGACCGGCCGGGCGCGACAGGACCGGCGCATCGGGGTACGGCACAACGGGCCCGCAAGGCGGGGCGTGCCGCCTTGCCGTAGCCGGAATGGGGTAGCCTGCTTGCGCTCTCGCTTTTTCCTTGCAAAGTCACCGGCCATATGCCAAAACAAAGAAGTTTCGAGCGGCCTGTGTCAGGGAAAAGTGCAGCGGGGGCACTGCAGCCTGACTCAGGGGAACGCAGCTTGTCAGCGCGCATGGATACGAATGCGGACTCGAAGCCGGCAGTTGAGCTGTGCCGTCATGCGGGCATCCGGCGTGCCGTTCGCTCGTCGTCGTGTTGCCAGGCGGAACGACAAGAAGGAAAAACCATGCTTCACAGATTCCGCCGGGGCGCGCTGCTGGCACCGTACAGCGCATTAGGGGATTCGCCCACGGCCGGGTACGGGGCGGCGGCAATCCGGTCGGGCAGTTGGGGGAGAGAGGTCTGCGAGGTCGAACTGGGCGGCCGGCGATGTTGGTTGCTGCAGGTAGGCGGCCTGCGTGCGCCACGCGGGGGGGCGTACGGGGAAGGCGAGATTACCCAGTTCGAGTTCGAGGGGAACTATTACGCCCTGATCGCTGATCCGGTGGCCGTGCCGGCGGCCGCGCCGCTGCCGGCCGGCGAGCCGCGTCCCGCCGTCCCCGATGTGCGAAGCGTGTTGACCGTGCGCGAACTGCAGATCGTGCAACTCGTCTGCATGGGCTATTTGACTAAGCAGATCGCGGGCCGGCTTCATATCAGCGAATTTACCGTCCGCTCGTATCTCAAGACGATCTACTGCAAACTCGGTGTCCGATCGCGCGCGGCGATGGTGTTCTGCTATATGCAGGCATGCGCTGGAGGCGCGGACGGCGCCCAAACCTGACAGCGGTCCGGTATCGGCTAACCGGAAGGAACGACACGATTTTTCAGGCAGACATCGACGGGTGCACGAAAGACTGCATTCACAGGAACCCGATCGAGAACCAAGGCACCAGTGTCAGCAGCAGCAAAGCCACCAGCAGCGCCGCCATGTGCGGCCAGACCCGCGGCATGGCCACGTCAGGCGAGACCCGCCCGATGGCGCAAGCCGCGTAGAAGCCGACGCCGAACGGTGGCGCAAACAGGCCCAGGCCCATGGCGAAGATCACCACCATGGCGTAGTGGACTTCATGCACGCCGACGATCTTTGCGATCGGGAACAGAAGCGGGCCGAACAGCACTATGGCCGGGATGCCTTCAAGCAGGCTGCCGAGCAGGACGAATGCCAGCGCCGACACCAGCAGGAATCCGGTCTTGCCGCCCGGCACGGCGGACATGATCTTCACCAGGTCGCCGGCGAAGCCCGATTGCGTCAGCGCCCACGCCATTGTGGTGGCGCAGCCGACGATCAGCAGGATCGCGCCGGACAGCGCAGCGGTATCGACCAGCATCGGGTAGATGCTGCGCCAGTGGAAGCGCCGGTAGACGAAGATGCCGGCGAGCACTGCGTAGAAGATGCCGATGGTGGACACTTCGGTCGCGGTGGCCACGCCTTCCACTACCGCGGTGCGGATGATCACGGGCAAGGCCAGGGCCGGCAGGGCCACCAGCAGCGATTTCACGATCACGGCGCGCGTAGGGCGTACCACCGTGCTCATGTCTTCCTTGCGCGTCTGGAACCAGACTACGCAGGCCATCATGACCAGGCCCACGGCCGCAGGCATCAGGCCGCCGATGAAGAGCGAGGTGATCGACACACCGGTGACCGATCCCACCGTGATCAGCACGATGCTGGGCGGGATCGTTTCGGACATCGCGCCGGACGCCGACAACAATCCGATCAGGTCACCGTCCCTGGCGCCGCGCTGCTTCATTTCCGGGAACAGCGCGGGCGCGACCGCTGCCATGTCGGCTGCCTTTGCGCCGGAGATGCCGGACACGATATACATCGCGCCGAGCAGCACGTACTGCAGGCCGCCGCGCACATGCCCGATCAGGTTGGCGAGGAAACTGATCATGGCGCGCGCCAGTCCGGTCATCTCGATCAGCGCGCCCAGGAAGACAAAGAGCGGCACGGCGAGCAGGATCAGGTGCGACATGCCTTCCTGCATGCGGTTCGGGACGATCGACAGCGGGGTCGTGGTGGTGAAGGCCAGGTAGCACATGGTGGCCAGGCCGAAGGCAAAGGCGATCGGCACGCCAATGGCGACGCATACCACCAGCACCAGCAGGAAGAAGATCACCAGGTTGATGTTGCCGAGTTCTGCCAGCACCGGGGACAAGGCCCACAAGATTGCCCCGATTACGCCTACCGCCACGCCGCTGACGAGAACCCGTTTACAGTCGGCCTGCGCGACCAGCCGGATGACGGCCGTCGCCAGCATCAGCAGCGCGCCGGCGAGCACCGCCGCGGAGCGATAGCCCTCGCTGATCTCCAGCGTTGGCGACGAGACTTCGATGTGTTCACTCAGGTGCTCGTAGGCCGGCCAGACCAGCATCAGCAGGAACGCCACCACCAGCCACATGCCAAAGGCATCGAGCCACGCGCGCCTGCCCGGCGCCAGGTCCTTGATGAAGGTGGTCAGCTGCATATGCGCGCTGCGCTGCAGCGCAATGATGGCGCCCAGCATCGCCAGCCAGAGGAACAGGATGCTGGCCAGTTCATCGGTCCAGGGGATCGGCGCATGCAGGACATAGCGCGCGAAGGCGCCACCGCCCAGGATGGCGATCTCGGCAAGCACGATCAGCGCGGCCGGAATCTCCACGACCCAGCGCATGGCGCGGCCCCACACGGCAAGGGCGGCGCCTGGTTCCTGCGGTGCGCCAGCGAAGGTTTCGGCAGTGTGCTCCATCGTCGTGTCTCCATTCGGCACGCGCTGAGGCGCGGCTTCTCGTTCAGTCTGGTGGTATGGCGTCAGGCCAGGCGGCCCGCGTATTTCTCGAGCTTGGCCCAGGCTTCCTCGCCGTACTTCTTCTTCCACTCGGTGTAGAAGCCCGCGCTTTGCAGCAACTGGCGGAAGGGCGCGGGATCGGGCCGGTTCAGCGCGATGCCGAGCTTGCCCAGTTCCGCCTGCGCATCGACATTTAGCCTGGCGATGTCTTCGCGCTGGCGCAGCGCCGCGCTGTCGAAATGGGTGGCGATGGTCGCCTGCACTTCCTTGGGCAGCGCCTGGAATTTCCTGGCGTTGCCGAAGATGAAGTGGCCATCCCAGGTATGCGCGGTAAGCGAGCAGAACTTCTGGACTTCGTACAGCTTGGCGCTGCGGATCAGGGCGAGCGGGTTTTCCTGGCCGTCCACCACCCGCGTCTGCAGCGCGGAGTAGAGCTCGCCGAACGGAATGGCGGTCGGCGCGGCGCCAAGCGCCTTGAACATCGAGATCCAGAGCGGGATGCCGGGAACGCGGATCTTGAAGCCCTTCAGGTCCGCAGGGGTCTGAACCGGCCGGCTGGCCGAGGTGATATTGCGGTAGCCGTTGTCCAGGCACTTTTCAAACACGTGCAGGTTGACCTTGCCCAGCGCTGCCCGCACGTGCGCGCCGACGTCGCCATCCATGGCCGCCCAGACCGTGGCGTAGTCCTTGAAGGCAAAGGCGACACCGTTGATGCCGGCGGTCGGCACCAGCGTCTGCAGGTTGGTGCCGGCAGTGGACATGAAATCCATGGCTCCGGCGCGGGTCTGCGAGATCATGTCGGGCTCGCTGCCCAACTGGCTGGCGGGATACACCTGGAGATCCACCTTGCCGCCGGTGTCCTTGCGGATGGCCTCCGCGGCTTCCTTGATGCGCAGTGTGCCCGGATGGTCCGCAGGAAACGCCGTGCCGTACTTGAGCCGGATGCCGGCGCCCTGGGCAAGGCCGTGGCGTACCGGCAATGCAAGCGCGAGACTGCCTGCGGCCAGGGCGCCGAACTGGCGGCGTGTCAGGGAGAAGGTCATGGTGATGTGTGCTCCTGTATTGAAAGATCTGGCGCCTTATTGGCGCGGCGGCATGGACAGCAATGCCGCCGCGCCGCGGTTTGCCAGTGCCGCCAGGTAAGCGGCAAGGCGGGCGGCAAGGGGCGCGGGCCACGGCGTGGTGCCAAAGACGGCGGCATGGCCGAGCGCCTGGCGCGCGGCATCGGCGTCGCAGCCTGCGCTGCGCAGGCGATCGGCCAATGCCGCGGCGCCGGGGTCGCTGATCGCAAGTACCTCGCCGCAGTCGCTGCGGCCGGTTCGCAGGTAATGCAGCCACATCGCCAGCGCACGCTCAAGGAATGGCCGTTCGACGCCCGCGCTGCAGCTTTCGCGCAAGGCGGGCAGCCAGCGCACGGGGATCTTCTGCGTGCCATCCGTCGCGATCTGTGCGGTCAGGTGGGCGAGGGCGGTATTCTCGAAGCGATGCAGCAGTTCGCGACAGTAGCGGTCGACGTCATAGCCTGGCGGCGCCGCAACAGTGGCGCGCAAGTCTTGCATTACGCCCCGCGCGAATGCGGCGGCAGCGGGATTCGCCATGACGTCTGCGATGCTGGAAAATCCGCCAAGCTGACCGGCATAGGCCATTGCCGAATGGGTGCCGTTGAGCAGGCGCAGCTTCATCGCCTGGTAAGGCCGGACATCGGTCGTCAGCAGCGCGCCACCGGCTTCCCATGCGGGCCGTGGTCCCGCGAAACGGTCTTCGATGACCCATTGCGTGAAGGGCTCGCACACGACGGCGGCTTCGTCGCGCACGCCGAGCAGCCGGCTGGCCAGGTCGAGCGATGCTGTGCTGGCGGCCGGCACGATCCGGTCGACCATTGAATTGGGCAGTGCGATCTCGTCCTCGATGCGCCGTGGCAGGTTTGGATCGGACAGTTCCGCGAACTGTGCAAGCAGCCGACGCAAGGTGTCGCCGTTGCCCGCCATGTTGTCGCAGCACACCACGCTGAGCGGGGCGCCGCGCGGCCGGCGGCGTATGCCCGCCGCAAGGATGCCGAGGGTGCTGCGGGGGCGCTCCGGGTTGGCCAGGTCGTGGCGGATGTCTTCATCGCCGAGGTCGAGCCCGGTCGTTGACGGGAGCTGGCTGTAACCCTTCTCGGTCACGGTGCTGGTGACGACGCTGACCGCCGGGTCAGCGATGGCGTCGATTACCTGCTTCAGGGCCTGTGGCGCATACAGCGACGCAACCACGGCACCGACGATCCGTGTGTGGCTGGCATCGCCATGACGCTCGGTGACCGAATAGAGATGGTCCTGGGCTTGCAGCGTGTTGCCCGTGGCGGGGCTGCGCAAGCTGACGCCGATGATTCCCCACCGGGTATCGCCCTGCGCCAGGGCGGCTTCGGTGTACAGCGCCTGGTGGGCGCGGTGGAATGCACCCAGACCCAGATGCACGATGCCCCGGCCCAGGCCGGAGCGATCGTAGCGAGGACGCTCGACCCCGGCACGCACCTTGAGAAGGGCTTCTTGTGAGAGGCGCTGATGGCGTGCTGCCGTGGCGGAAATGGGCTGCATATCGATATAGGATCACATTTCTCTGGTTACTGCCATGGTAGTGCGGCGGTGTTGTGCACTGTAGTCGCGAGTATTTGGCGAATCCATGCGGGTTTACGCCGAACCATTGGGAAAATGGCGACGTGCTACCATGGCAGTGACACTCAAATAACCGACCCCAAATGCGCGCCTCCCGTATCTCGCTTGTCCGCGAAAATTCCCAGGAAGCCTTCAATGCCGAAGAGGTCCTGACCCGTGCGCTGGCTGGATTCCAGCTGGAAAAGGACCGCTCCTACACCGCCCAGGTCCATGCGATGTTGCAGCGAGCCATCGTGCGCGGCACGCTGCCCCCGCGCATGGCGCTGTCGGAGGCGGCGATCTCCCAGGCAATCGAGGTCAGCCGCACGCCGGTACGTGAAGCGCTGGCCATGCTGGCAGACGAGCAGCTGGTGCAGATCTACCGGCAGGTCGGCACCATCGTTGCGCCGGTGCGCACTTCGCTGATCGAAGAGGGACGCTTCGTGCGCTGCACGCTGGAATGCGCCAATCACGTGCAGCTGGCGCTGTCCATCACGAGCGAGCAACTGGCGGAGTTCGGCAGCATCGTCGAGCGCCAGCGCGCCGCCGTCGCCGGCAACCAGACCGACTTGTTCTCGGAGCTGGATGAGCTGATGCACCGCAGGCTGTTCGAGTTTGCGGGCCGGCACAACGTCTGGGCCATGCTCGAGCCCATCAAGCGGCATTTCGACCGGGTGCGCTGGCTGCTGCTGGGCCGGGTGGCCGACCACGCCAGCCGCGCGCTGCAGGAGCACGAGCAGATGCTGGCGCAGATGGCGGCACGCGATGTCGCGGGCCTCGGGGCCAGCGTCGCTTCGCATATCAACCACATCACCGAGCACCTCCAGGCGTTGCGCAAGCAGGCGCCGGAGAGCTATTTCACTGACTGACCTCGCGGGGGAAGGCGACTTGAAGATCGAATCGGTACAAACCATTGTCACCTGTCCGGGGCGCAACTTTGTCACGGTCAAGGTGATGACGGATGAAGGCGTCCATGGCCTGGGCGATGCCACGCTCAACGGGCGGGAACTGGCGGTCCAGGCCTATCTGGACGAGCACGTGATTCCGTGCCTGATCGGGCGCGATCCCCGCAACCTCGAGGACATCTGGCAATACCTGTATCGCGGCGCCTACTGGCGCCCCCCCCCCCCCCCCCCCCCCCCCCCGGCCCGGTCACGATGACCGCCATCGCAGCCATTGACATGGCCTTGTGGGATATCAAGGGCAAGCTGGCCGGCATGCCGGTGTACCAGTTGCTGGGCGGCAGAAGCCGGTGGGGGCTGATGGTGTATGGCCATGCCAACGGGCGCGACCACGCCGAGGCCGTGGAGGCCGTGCAGC
Source organism: Cupriavidus sp. FW305-27 (assembly GCF_058787995.1). Lineage (NCBI taxonomy): Bacteria > Pseudomonadati > Pseudomonadota > Betaproteobacteria > Burkholderiales > Burkholderiaceae > Cupriavidus > Cupriavidus sp. FW305-27. The sequence goes on along the minus strand of NZ_JBYTAG010000048.1, from coordinate 20,287 downwards.
GTCATGTGGAGCAGGGCTACAAGGCCATCCGCGTGCAGTCCGGCGTGCCCGGCCTGGGCAAGGTGTATGGCGTGGGCAAGGGTGGCGGGCATTATGAGCCCGCCGAGAAAGGCCTGCCGTCGGAAGAGCCCTGGGATACTTCGCTCTACCTGCGCCATACGCCTGAACTGTTCCGCAAGGTGCGCGACGCCGTGGGTTTCGGGCCCCACCTGCTGCACGACGCCCACCATCGCCTGACGCCGATCGAGGCCGCGCGGCTCGGCAAGGCGCTAGAGCCCTTCAGCCTGTTCTGGCTGGAAGACGCCACGCCGGCAGAGAACCAGGAGGCGTTCCGGCTGATCCGCCAGCACACCACCACGCCGCTGGCCGTGGGGGAAGTCTTCAACTCGGTCTGGGACTGCAAGACGCTGATCAGCGAGCAACTGGTCGACTACATCCGCGCCACCATCGTGCACGCGGGAGGCATCACCCATGTGCGGCGCATCGCGGATTTTGCGGCCATGTACCAGGTGCGTACTGGGTTCCATGGGGCGACCGACCTGTCGCCGGTGTGCATGGCGGCCGCGGTCAACTTCGGGCTGTGGGCGCCCAACTTCGGCATCCAGGAACTGATGCCGCACAGCGAACTGACTGATGCGGTCTTTCCCCACAACTACCGCTTTGAAGACGGCTACCTGGTCATGGACGAGGTGCCGGGCCTTGGTGTCGATATCGACGAAGCACTGGCCGCAAAGTATCCCTACGAACGTGCCTACCTGCCGGTTGCGCGGCTGGCGGATGGCGCGATGTGGCACTGGTAGCCGGAGTTTCCGATGCTTAGCATTGTTGTCGAAGAACCCAACAGCATGGCCGTATGCGAGCGGCCAATGCCGGAGCCCGCTGCCGGCGAGGTGCGCGTACGCGTGCGCTATGCCGGCATCTGCGGTTCCGACCTGCATATCTTCCGCGGTCACAATCCGTTCGTGGCGTATCCGCGCGTCATCGGCCACGAGTTCGTCGGCACCATCGATGCCGTGGGTGCCGGGGTGGATGCGTCGCGCATCGGCCAGCGCGTGGTGGCGGATCCGGTCATCAGTTGCGGACAATGCCACGCATGCCGGATCGGCCGCCAGAACGTGTGCAGCCGGCTCCAGGTGATCGGGGTGCATCGCGACGGAGGCTTCAGCGAGTACGCCTGCGTGCCGGCCGGCAATGCCTATGTGATTCCGGACGGCATGCCCGAAGCCAGCGCTTCGGTGATCGAGCCGTTTGCCGTGGCTGCCAATGTCACGCACCGCACCGGCGTGCTTGCGCAGGATGTGGCATTGATCTATGGCGCGGGGCCGGTCGGGCTCAACCTGATGCAGGTACTCAAGCGCGTCCATGGCATCCGCGCCTTCATCACGGATCACCTCGACGAGCGCCTGGCGCTAGCGCGGCAATGCGGTGCGGGAGAGGACGAAGTCATCAACACCGCGCGCGAGCCCCTCGAACAGGCGCTGGCGGCGCGAGGCGTGGAAGGCGGTCCGACACTGATCTTCGATGCCGTATGCCATCCGGCCATCCTGGAGGAGGCCGTGCGCATTGCGGCACCGGCCGGGCGTATCGGGGTATTGGGCTTTTCGCCGACGCCATCGGCGATCCCGCAGCAGGAACTCACCAGGAAGGAATTGACGCTGTATGCCTCGCGGCTTAACTGCGCGATGTTCCCGACGGTGATTGACTGGATCGCGAAAGGCCTGGTCAATCCCGGGAAAATTGTCACGCACCACGTCGATTTTCGCGATGTTGCCGGCGCGTTTGCACTGGCCGAGGGCAATCCGGGCAAATGCTGCAAGGTGCTGCTTGACTTTGGCCATGGTGGCTGACATGGCGGATTTCGGGCTCATCGGGATTCCTCACGCAGGTGAGTTGCCGGGCGTACGGCGCAACTTGCATAACCTGGCCCAGCGTTCGGCCGCCAAGCGGCAGGCGGATCGTCGCGAGCTGGAACAGACGTTGGCGCGGCTCACAGGGCGGGGTGTCTGAAGCGTCGACGACCCTTGCGTAATCAGCAGGTGGCGCTTGACGCGCATTCTCTCTTCGTTCACCTTATGTCCCCGGCAGGGCCGGCGTCCCATTGCGGCGCCAGGCTTTGTGCGGCGATCGCGCCAGCGCAGCCCGCGGCCGAACAACAAATGGTGACCAAAGGGAGACCATCGCAATGAGCAAGCTACTGCTCGGACCCGTGCTGTCGTTTCGTGGCCTCGGAACGGATGGCTCATGGAAGGTGACGGCGCTCATCGGCATCGAAGATCAAGCCAGGGTTCCTCCGGTCACCGTGGAGGGCCGCAAGGCCGGCAAGCCGGTGATCCTGCTGCAGCATGCGGGCCACACCTATCTGCGCTACGACTTGTCCTGCAAGCTGCGCAAGAACGAACGGCGGGTACCGTACAGCATCGAAGGTGTCGGGGAAGCGTGGCACTTTACCGTGCCCGGCAAGGGCTACGCGCCGCGCATGGCCTATGTTTCGTGCAACGGATTCTCCGACCCGAGCGGCATGCGCAAGCTGGTCAAGGCTGAGAATGCGGTTTGGGCGGACTTGCTGTGCAACCACGACAAGGACATCCGTCCGGCAGGCTATGAGCTGGACAAGGAGCAGCTCTGGCACGAGGCGCGTACCCATGACCAGGGCAACCAGCGCTTCCATCTGATGCTGATGGGCGGCGACCAGATCTACTTCGATTCGATCTGGGAAGACCTCAAGCTGCTGAAGCGCTGGATCGGGTTGACGCGCGAGGAGCAGCTGCAGTACCCGGTGGACGCTGACCTCGAGAAGGAAATCGAGGACTACTATTTCAAGCACTACAGCGAGCGCTGGCTGCCTCATGCAAGGTCAGGGTGGGGTAGCGCAGACAAGCCGCTCGATGCTGCCCAGGCCATGGCACGGATCCCCACGGTGATGATGTGGGATGGCCATGACATCTTCGACGGCTGGGGTTCCTATAGCTCCGAGATGCAGCGCAGTCCGTTGTTCCAGCGGCTGTTCTTCCATGCGCGCCGGGCCTTCTGGGTGTTCCAGATGCAGCATGCTGTCGAGCAGCTTCCCGACCTGGTGCCGCGCACTGACGTCAGGGTCCGGTCTGACGATCCATTGTTCGAACCGGTCAAGTGGTCTCAGGTGCTGTCCGGCGACAAGCTTGCGCTGCCGTTGCTGGACGAGCAGCCGGGGTTCACGTTCGCGCATTCGGCTGGCCCAGTCAGCGTGATCGTTGCCGACCTGAGGACCGAACGATCCCAGGAACAGGTGCTTGGACCCGGTACCTGGGGCGCACTGCAGCGGTGGCTGTCGGGGATCGAGTCGGGCGATGCCGCCAGCCCCGGCGGCATCAATTGCCAGCATCTGCTGCTGATGTCTTCCGTGCCCGTGGTGCATCCCAAGCTGTCGCTGGCCGAAGCCTTCCTGGACAACTTTGGCCAGGATCATGTGCTCGACAGCAGTGCCGATGACCTCAAGGACCACTGGACCCACGACGACCACGAGGGCGAGAGGAAGCGCCTGGTGGAGACCTTGCTCAAGACCGCCAGCCAGAAGCAGCTGCGGGTCACGATCATCTCTGGCGATGTCCATGTCGCGGCCTGGGGTGTCGCCTGCAGAAAAGATGTGGGGCCGAAGGACAACTGGGCGCAGATACAGCAGCTGACCAGTACTGCCGTGGTGCATCCCTCGCTGGTCGGGGTCATGGAGCGTCTGTTCTTCCATGTGCTGAACAACGTCGCTCAGTCGAAGCAGGCGCTTGATGTCAACCTGTCCGCGGAAATGATGCTCTTCCCCGGATCCAACCGGTACGTGATGCCGGCCAGGAACTGGCTTGCGATCGAGTTGGACCGGGGCACGGACAACCCGAACGGCTGCAAGCTGTGGGCGACGTGGCGGTGCGAGACCAAGGCGGCGTTCACCAATCACCTGCTGGCTACCGATCCGGTGAACTTATAATCTGGATCGAGTCAGAGAGTAGGGCGGGGCGGTGTGCTCAGGCATGCGTGCCCATGCCTCGCCGATTCAAACCCCATCCGCGGAGGATTCATACCATGCGCCATTGATGCCGCCGTCTGCATGACGGCCAGTCTCCACCGCCCCCAAGCAGGGGGAGTTCCTGGCATCCCTGGAATCCCGCATGTCAAATCCCAAGCTGACGCTGGAAAGCGTTTCCTACGTCCTGCCCGACGGCCGGACGCTCTTCTCTGAACTGTCCGAGCAATTCGACGATCGTCCCACCGGCCTGGTCGGGCGCAACGGTATCGGCAAGTCCGTGCTGGCACGTATCCTGGGCGGGGAGCTGGAGCCCTCCGCGGGGCGTTGCGTGCGGTCGGGCAGCGTGCATTACCTGTCCCAGCAGGCCGCGCATGCCGTGCAGACGTCGGTGGCCGGGCTGGCTGGCGTGCAATCGATGCTGGATGCGCTGCAGCGCATCGAGGCCGGCAGCGCCGCGGCGCAAGACTTCGATGACGTCGGCGAGCACTGGAACATGCCGCAACGGTTGCGGCAGGAGCTGGAGCGCTATGGCCTGGGCCACCTCCAGGCGCACACCCCGGCGAGCACCCTGAGCGGCGGCGAAGCCATGCGCGTGGCACTGATCGGTGCGTTGCTGTCGGATGCCGATTTCCTGATCCTCGACGAACCCAGCAATCATCTGGACCGGCCGAACCGGCTGGCGCTGATCGCGCAATTGCAACGCTGGCAGCGCGGCCTGCTGGTGGTCAGCCATGACCGGCAGTTGCTTGAGGGCATGGCGCGCATCGTCGAGCTGTCGTCGCTCGGACTGCGCAGTTATGGCGGCGGCTATTCGTTCTATGCGCAATGCAAGGCGCAGGAGCGCGAGAACGCCTTGCAGCAGCTGGATCAGCGCAAGCTCGAACGCAAGCGGGAAGAGCAGTCGCTGCGTGCGCAGCGTGAGCGCCAGGAGCGGCGGCAGGCCCGTGGCAACCGGCAGGCGCGCGATGCCAACCAGGCCAGCATCCTGCTGGGCCGGCAGAAGGAGCGCAGCCAGGCCTCGGCGGGCAGGCTGCGCCTGCAGCAGGCCGCCACGCGCGAAGCGCTCGATGCGCGCCTGCGCGACGCCGCGCAACAGGTGGAGGACGATGCCGCGATCGTATTGCTCGCGTTGCCTGTCAGTCAGGCCGCGCAACGCCGCGTGGCTGAACTGGACGAGGTCGACCTGCCGTTCGTGCCGGCCGCCACGCGCCGCATCAGCCTGATGCTGACGGGCCAGCAGCGCGTGGGCGTCGTCGGCCCCAATGGCTGCGGCAAATCCACCTTGCTCAAGCTGCTGGCCGGCCAGTTGCAGCCGCTTGCCGGCCGCTGCGCGGTGCATGCCGAGCGCGCCTATCTCGACCAGCAACTGGCCGGCCTGCTGCCGCAGCGCTCAACCATCGAACAGATGCTGGCCGCCAACCACACCGCCGGGGAGGCGGCATTGCGCACGCGGCTGGCGCTGCTGGATCTCGATGCGCAGAAGGCCACCGCGCCCAGCGGCCTGCTCAGCGGCGGCGAGCGCCTGAAGGCCGCGCTGGCTTGTACCTTGTATGCCGATCCGCCGGCACAGCTGCTGTTGTTCGATGAACCCAGCAACCACCTGGACCTGCCGTCCGTGCAGGCGGTGGAGACGATGCTGCGCGGCTATCAGGGCGCATTGGTGGTGGTTTCCCACGACGATGTGTTCATGGGCAGCCTGGGGCTGACCCATCGCCTGGCGGCAACGCCGGACGGGTGGAAGCTGGAACCCTGGTAGGCGGTCTATTTATACCCGGATGATATTGACATCGTATTTTATCCGGGTAATATTCGGAAATCGTCTCCCAGGGGCATCCGCATGACCAACGCAACGCTTCACAGCTACACCACCTTCGACGGCCACCGGCGTATCGCCACGGGCCCGCTGCAAGCCAATGCGCTGGCGCTCAAGCGTGCGCTGGAAGCCGGCGCGGGCGGACCCGTGCTGGTTTTCGACGACGGCACCGGGCGCTCGATCGACCTGGATACGAGCGGGACGGAGGCCGCCGTACTTGAGCGCACGGCAGAGCGCGCCGCGCAGCTCGAAGCCGTGCGGCAGCCCGCCGGCGACAACGACGAAGCAGCGGACGTGGCCGAGCCCCGGGGCCGCGGGCGCCCGAAGCTTGGCGTGGTGTCGCGCGAGGTGACGCTGCTGCCGCGCCATTGGCAATGGCTGGCCGCCCAGCCAGGCGGGGCATCGGTGGCCCTGCGCAAGCTGGTCGAGCAGGCGCGCCGGGACCACGCGGACAAGGACCGCAGCCGCCGCGCCAGCGAACGGGCCTACCACTTCATGGTGGCGATGGCGGGAGATTTGCCCGGCTTCGAGGAAGCCACGCGGGCCTTGTTCGCGGGCGATGTGGCGGGCTTTGCGCAGCGGCTCGAGGCATGGCCGGCGGATATCCGCGAGCACGCGATGCGCCTTGCGGACAGCAACGCCTGAACGGCTCCGCGGGCCTGGTCAGATGCCGCCCAGCAGGTCATGCGCATCCACAATCGCATAGGCGATCTCGGGATGCTCTTCCATGCTGCGGCGGATGGCGGCTGGGATCGACTGGCGGATCTTGCGGCACAGGCCGGGCTGCTCCTGCACCTGGATGCTGATGCCGCGTACCGTGCGAACGCCGCGCGCGCTGGGGGTGATGGTGAGCACGATGCCCAGCTGGGTCTGCATCAGGCTTTCCATGCGCTGCAATTCAGCCAGGCTGGTCAGGCGCTCAAGCCGTTCGACCAGCCGCTTTTCCTCGGCCCGGGTGAGCCGCAGCACGCGCAAGTCGGCGTTGGGGTCACTCAGCAAGGCCTCGCGCCCGCAGATACAGGCGCCGGGCGGGCATTCCGTGCGAAGAGGGAACGGCGCGTTCATGTGGGGCGCGGCCACAAGGCCGCAAGATAGCGGGGACGATGACCGGATATGTTAATTCAGGTTGCCGGTCGCCGGTTGCCCGTTGCGGGCACGCCATCTTTCCCGCAGGCCCTCAGGTCTTCCCTCTGGCAATGTCTGGTTGCGCGGGCATGGTTCAGTCCAGCTGCTCGATATGGGCCGACGTAATCGGGGCACGCCACTTGTCGGTCTCGGCATCGATCAGCTGCCGGAGCTGCGCGGGCGAGCCGCCGGCAGGCTCGGCGCCCAGCGCGGCGCCTGTTTGCCGAGGTCGAGCAGGTCTATAGCGGCGTACAGCGCGTCAACGACCTGGCTGCGGCGTGCCCACGCGCGTCGACTACCGCAGCGTCACCTTCGACGAACTGGTCGGCATTTTCCTGAGCGGTCGGGCCGACGTCGGCGTGTCGATGGTGCCGGCGGGGCATCCGACGCTGTCGTCCACGCTGCTCGGGCGCCAGCCGATGCTGTGCGTGTTGCCGCCGGACCATCCGCTCGCGGGCCGCGAGGTGGTGACGCCGGAGGATGTTGCCGGCAGCGCGTGGATCGGCTATCCGCCCGACACGCCGCTGGGCCGTGCGCTGGCCGGCTTCTTCGGCGACAGCGACAGCGGCGCCCCCGCCATCGAGGTGCATTCGCCGGTCACGGCATGCGCCTTTGTGCAGCAGGGCCTGGGGCTGGCGCTGGTGGATGCGTGGAGCGTGACGCCGGCCATGCGCGCGGCGCTGGCGGTGCGGCCGGTGTTGCCCGCGGTCGGCCTGGAAATCTGCGCGACCCATTCCGGCCTGGCGCCGCTGCCATTGGCGGGGCGCCGCTTCCTGGCCTCGATCGGTAAAGTGCTACGCGACATCCAGCCGCCTGCCGCGTGCGCGCAGGGGTAATCCGGCAGCAAATGCCGATCCGGTCTATGCTCGCGGCAGCGGTGCGGCCCGACGGCCCCCGACCACAGGAATTTCCAACCAAGGCCTGCACAGGAGACCCCATGGCACTCTCGATGTACGAAGTCTCGATTCCCTTGTTCATCCGCGCGCTCGGCAATCTCGCCGCGATCCTGGACAAGGGCGCGGCCCACGCCCAGGCGCAGGGCATGGACCCGGCCGACCTGATCCAGACCCGCCTGATCGCCGACATGGATGCGCTGCCGGCACAGGTGCAGCGCGCCAGCGACGCCGCCAAGGGCTGCGCCGCGCGGCTGGCAGGCATCGAGGTGCCTTCGTTCGCCGATACCGAAACCACCTTTGCCGAACTGCGGGACCGCATCGCCCGCACCATCGGGTTCCTGGAGCAGGTCACGCCTGAGCAGCTGGAAGGCAGCGAGCAGCGCGCGATCGAGCTGAAGCTGCGCCAGGGGCCGATGACATTCGACGGCAAGTCCTACCTGCTGGGTTTTGCGCTGCCCAACTTCTATTTTCACGTGACCACGGCCTATGACATCCTGCGCCACAAGGGCGTGCAGATTGGCAAGCGCGACTACCTGGGGCTGAAGTAAGAAGCCGAGCGGGGCCAGTAGGAAAAAGCCGGGCGCGGATCCCGGCTTTTTCATTGTCGAACAGCAGCTTGGGCGGCAGCCGCCGGTCAGCGCGGTCAGCGCGGTCAGCACCGGGGCGCCGATGGCGGCCCTTTGCAGCAAAACCGGGTGATCTGCAGGAGATATTTGCCGCGCGCCTGGCCGGCGGCCGGGACCGCATCCCGCCAGCCTCTAAGCGGAAACCCTGACCCCTCTGGTATACTTGCTTTACGTCCGGACCGGCCGGACGCAGCCTGCGACAGGCCACAGGCGGTTCCTCCGGCAGTGCCCGGAGCCATGCACGGAAAACCCGGTGCACACCGCCCGCGCTGCCAGCCATGCGGCGCCGATCCGGGAGCCCGAGCCCAGATCCGTGATACTTGTTATCCGGCCTTTGCCCAATACCTGTTGAAACCCCGGCCAGCCCAAGGGCGGCCGAATGCCCGTTAACGGTCCCCAAACGGTGCCAGAGAGACCCCCACGCATGACTTACGCCGTCAAGGAAATCTTCTATACGCTGCAGGGCGAAGGCGCCAACGCCGGCCGCGCCGCGGTGTTCTGCCGCTTTGCCGGCTGCAACCTGTGGAGCGGCCGCGAAGAAGACCGCGCCAGCGCGGTGTGCCAGTTCTGCGATACGGATTTCGTCGGCACCGATGGCACGCGCGGCGGCAAGTACCGCACGGCCGAGGAACTGGCCGCAGTGGTCGCGTCGGAATGGCCGCAGGGCGCCGGCGGCCAGCCGCTGGTGGTCTGCACCGGGGGCGAGCCGCTGCTGCAACTGGACGCGCCGCTGATCGACGCGCTGCATGCGCAGGGCTTCGAGATTGCGATCGAAACCAACGGCACCATCGCCGTGCCGCCGGGCATCGACTGGGTCTGCGTCAGCCCCAAGATGGGCTCGGAACTGGTGGTCACGCGTGGTGACGAGCTCAAAGTCGTGATCCCGCAGGAGGGCCAGGACTTTGCCGCATACGAGCAGCTTGATTTCCGCCATTTCCTGGTGCAGGCCATGGATGGCCCGCTGGCGAGGGAAAATACCGCCGCCGCGGTGGCGTTCTGCCAGCGCCATCCGCGCTGGCGGCTGTCGCTGCAGACTCACAAGCTGCTCGGCATCCGCTGAGCGGCGCGGCATCCACGGTATCGACAGGTCGCCCAACGGGCGGCAAAACGTACACAATACAGGCTTCGGACGCGCGCGCAGTGTCCGTCCCAACGCAGGCGGCCGGCACCGGCGCCGGTACACATGAGCAAACAAGTTTCCATTACCCGCCGGCTGGAGTTCGACTCCGGCCACCGCATCCCGAACCACTGCGGCCAGTGCCGCAATATCCACGGACACCGCTACCGGCTGGACCTGACGCTGTCGGGCGAGGTCCTGCACCGCGAGGGCGCGTCGGATGACGGCATGATCCTGGACTTCGGCGACATCAAGGCGCTCGCCAACGAGCACCTGGTCAACAAGTGGGACCATGCCTTCCTGATCTACCGTGGTGACACCGCGCTGCTGAACTTCCTGCAATCGATGGAAGGGCACAAGACCGTGGTGCTGGACGCGATCCCGACGGTCGAGAACCTGGCCCAGGTTGCCTTCGACATCCTGGCGCCGGTGTTCAAGGACTGCTTCGGTCACCACCTGCAGCTGACCAGGCTGGTGCTGTTCGAAACGCCCAACTGCTGGGCGGAAGTGAGCGCGCCCGCGGTGCTGCCGGCGCAGGACTGAGCGGGGACGATGCCAGAGACGCCACCGCTGCCGTTGCGCGCGCTGCGCGCCCTGCCTGAAGACCCGGCCGAGGCTGCCGAGCGCGACGCGCGTTACATGCGCGCCGCGCTGGAAGAAGCCCGCCTGGCCGAAGCCGCTGGCGAAGTGCCGGTGGGCGCGGTGGTGGTCTGGAACGACACCATCATCGCGCGCGGCCACAACCTGCCGATCCGCTCGGTGGACCCGTCCGCCCATGCCGAGATGCAGGCGCTGCGCGCCGCCGCCCAGGTGATCGGCAACTACCGCATGCCCGAGTGCGAGCTGTACGTGACGCTGGAACCGTGCGTCATGTGCAGCGGCGCGATCCTGCACGCGCGGCTGCGCCACGTGGTGTTCGGTGCAGCCGATCCCAAGACCGGCGCCGCCGGCAGCGTGCTCAACCTGTTCGAGCAGGCGCAGCTCAACCACCAGACCACCATTGCCGGCGGGGTGCTGGCCGACACCTGCGGCCAGATGCTGAAGGATTTCTTCGGCGCGCGCCGCCGGGCGCAGAAAGCCGCGCAGAAGGCCGCACAGCAGGACGCCGCCGCGCCTGTCACCGATCCCGACAAGAACAACGACACCGAAGCATGAGCACGCCGAACAGCAGGCCGCCGCATACCGAAGTCCGACTGATCGCCTCGTCCGGGTATCCGCACGACGTCGCCATTGCCGCGCGCGGCTGTGCCTGGCTCAAGCATCATGGCTACCACATGACCAACCCCGACGTGCTGGCGCGGCGCTACCTGCGCTTTGGCGGCACGGATGCGGAGCGGCTGGCCGACCTGCACGCCATCGGCACTGGCGCGCCGCACGAGCTGACGCTGGCGGTGCGCGGCGGCTATGGCATCGCGCGGCTGCTGGCGCAAGTCGACTTTGCCCGCATCGCCGCGCAGGCCAGCGCCAGCGGCACGCCCATCGTCGGCCACAGCGACTTCACCGCGTTCCAGCTGGCCTGCCTGGCGGCGACGGGTGCCGTCACCTTTGCGGGGCCGATGCTGCTGGCGGATTTTGGTGCCGAGGTGGTGGATCCCTTCATGTGGGAGCATTTCGAAGGCATCCTGCGCAACCCGGCGTACAGCGTCGATGTCGCGGCGCCGCAGTCGGGCGGACAACCGTTCTCAGGCAGCGTGGAAGGCACGCTCTGGGGCGGCAACCTGGCCATGCTGTGCAGCCTGCTGGGCACGCCTTTCATGCCGCAGGTGGAGGGCGGGGTGCTGTTCCTGGAAGACATCAACGAGCCACCGTACCGGGTGGAGCGCATGCTGATCCAGCTGCAGCAGGCCGGCGTGCTGGGCGCGCAGCGCGCCATCGTGCTGGGCGATTTCTCCAATTACCGCGTCACCGACTACGACAACGGCTACGACATGGACGCAGTGGTGGCCTACCTGCGCGACCAGTTGCCGGTGCCGGTGCTGACCGGGCTGCCGTTCGGCCACTGCGCGCGCAAGCTGACGCTGCCGGTCGGCGCCCAGGTGCGGCTGGCCGCACGTGCGGATGGCTTCAGCATGGCGTTTTCCGGCTATCCGGTGCTGCCGCCACTGGCCTGACCGGCCGCATCGTCCGATGCCGCGCATCCGGGTGCAAGGAATGCGTCCGGATGATAGAATGTGCGGTTATTTCCTGACTTCCTGCCGGGTTCTCGCATGAACCGGGCGCGGCCCGTGCCGCATCGCCAGCCATGGCCGCCGGATGACTCCGGGCCAGCGCGATGCATCTCCGGCAAGGCCCGTCCCTGAGCGGCATGGGGTGCGCCTCGTGTGCAAAACCGGCAAGCCGCGGCCAGCGCCGCGGCGCCACAATCTCCAGACAAGGTTCAAGACGTGCTTTCTACCGCAAACATCACCATGCAGTTCGGCCCCAAGCCGTTGTTCGAGAATATCTCGGTCAAATTCGGCGAGGGCAACCGCTACGGCCTGATCGGCGCGAACGGTTGCGGCAAGTCCACCTTCATGAAGATCCTGGGCGGCGACCTGGAACCGTCGTCGGGCAACGTCATGCTGGAGCCGGGCGTGCGTCTGGGCAAGCTGCGCCAGGACCAGTTCGCCTATGAAGACATGCGCGTGCTGGACGTGGTGATGATGGGCCACACCGAGATGTGGGCCGCCGCGCAGGAGCGCGACGCCATCTACGCCAACCCGGAAGCGACCGACGAAGACTACATGAAGGCCGCCGAGCTGGAGGCCAAGTACGCCGAATACGACGGCTACACCGCCGAGGCCCGTGCCGGCGAACTGCTGCTGGGCGTGGGCATCCCCACCAGCCAGCACCAGGGCACGATGAGCGACGTCGCCCCCGGCTGGAAGCTGCGCGTGCTGCTGGCGCAGGCACTGTTCTCGAACCCGGACGTGCTGCTGCTGGACGAGCCGACCAACAACCTGGACATCAACACGATCCGCTGGCTGGAGACCGTGCTCAACGAGCGCAACTCCACCATGATCATCATTTCCCACGATCGCCACTTCCTGAACTCGGTCTGCACCCACATGGCCGACATGGACTACGGCACGCTCAAGGTCTACCCGGGCAACTACGACGACTACATGGAAGCGTCGATGCAGGCCCGCGAGCGCCAGGTTGCCGCCAACGCGCGCGCCAAGGAGCGCATCAGCGAGCTGCAGGACTTCGTGCGCCGCTTCTCGGCCAACAAGTCCAAGGCCCGCCAGGCCACCTCGCGCGCCAAGCAGATCGAGAAGATCAAGGTCGACGACATCAAGCCGTCGTCGCGCCAGAACCCGTTCATCCGCTTCGAGTTCGAGAAGAAGCTGCACAACCTGGCCGTGGAAGTGGAGAACATCACCAAGACCTACGACCGCAAGATCATCGACGGCCTGTCGCTGGCGATTCAGGCCGGCGAGCGCGTGGCGATCATCGGCGAGAACGGCGCGGGCAAGACCACGCTGCTGCGCAGCCTGCTCAACGGCGCGGTGCAGACCGGCGTGCAGCGCGGCGTGGAAGTGGACCGCGGCACGGTCAAGTGGGCCGAGAACGCCAACGTCGGCTACATGCCGCAGGATACCTACGAGGAATTCCCGGACAACCGCGACGTGATGGACTGGATGAGCCAGTGGACGCAGGCCGGCGACGACGAGACCTCGCTGCGCGGCACGCTGGGCCGCCTGCTGTTCTCGGCCGACGACATCAGGAAGTCGGTCAAGGTGCTGTCCGGCGGCGAGAAGGGCCGCATGATCTGGGGCAAGCTGATGCTGGGCCGCCACAACGTGCTGGCCATGGACGAGCCGACCAACCACATGGACATGGAGTCGATCGAATCGCTGCAGATCGCGCTGGACAAGTTCACGGGCACACTGATCTTCGTTTCGCACGACCGCGAGCTGATCAGCGGGCTGGCGACGCGCGTGATCGAAGTGCGCACCGACGGCACGCTGACGGACTACCTGGGTACGTATGACGAGTACCTGCAGTCGCAGGGTATCGACGGCTGAGCGTCGGGACGTTGACGATGAGAGAAGACCGCCTCCGGGCGGCCTTTTTCATTGGTGCGCCGGAATCTCAGCCGGCGGCGATGCGATCTGTGATCTGGTCGAGCTGGCTCGTGATGGCACGCGCGGTGATGTCGCCCTTGGCCTTGAGCAGTGCCGCATGCAGCGGTTCGCGCAGCGCCAGCAGGGCGGGCAGGTCGGTGGCCCTTTCGACCTTCACCTGCAGCATGTAGCCGCGCAGGCCGAGATGCTGCCCGATCACGTCGGTATAGAAGTGATACAGGCTCTCGAAGGCCGCGATGTCGGCGGGCGAAGGGGCCGCGGTATCGGTCGGTTGCGGCGTCTCGGGCACCTCGGGGGCGCGTGCGTGCCGCATTGCATACACGGAGAACATATTGGTGTCGGCGGCAGCCGTGACCCGCGCCGGTGCCTGTGCCGGTGCCACCGCAGCGGGCGGCCGTGCCGGCTCCGGGACGGCTTCGACCAGCCCTTGTGCCACCAGTGTGTCGATGGCCTCGGGTGCCACCCCCATGCCGGCCACCTGCGCCAGCAATTCCTGCCCGCGGCGCTCGCCGTTGACCATCAGCAGCAGCGCGCGCAGCTTGTGGTCAAGCTTGCGTGCACGCGTCCGGATCTCGTCCTGTCCCGCATCCGTCTTGCGGTAGATCGGATCGACCATGTCTCACCCCTTGTTATGTCCGACCGCCTTTGGCTAGAGTCCCTGTCAGGTGGTGCGGCCGATTATCGCCACCTTCTTGCCCGGAGCGGTATGCGCGGCTTTCCGCGGCGCAAAAACATAGTCCCGAATCCGCTCTACAATGTGCGTGCACCATAAAAGTAACAAAAAATTGCAATCGCCAATTCACCAAACCGAGAACTGTGGCCATGCAACAACGAGACAAACTCTTTATTAACGGCAAGTGGGTCGCTCCCCACGGCAACGGCACGATCGACGTCATCCATTCCGCCACCGAGGCGGTGATGGGCACCATCCCCGAAGGCTCGGCGCGCGACGCCGAGGATGCCATCCAGGCGGCCCGCGCGGCCTTCGACAGCTGGTCGGCCACGCCGCCGGCGGTGCGTGCCGGCTATATCGCCAAGATCGCCGAAGGCCTGAAGGCGCGCAGCGAAGAGCTGGCCCAGCTGATCGCCGGCGAAGTCGGCATGCCGATCAAGCTGGCGCGCGCGATCCAGGTGGGCGGGCCGGTCTACAACTGGGGCCAGGCCGCCAAGCTGCTGGACGGTTTCCGCTTCGAGGAAGAGGTCGGCAACTCCCTGGTGGTGCGCGAGCCCGTGGGCGTGGTGGGTGCCATCACCCCGTGGAACTACCCGCTCAACCAGATCACGCTCAAAGTGGCGCCGGCCCTGGCCGCCGGCTGCACCGTCGTGCTCAAGCCCTCCGAGGTGGCGCCGCTCAATGCCTTCGTGCTGGCCGAGGTGATCGAGGCCGCCGGCCTGCCGCCGGGCGTGTTCAACCTGGTGACCGGCTATGGCCCGGTGGTGGGCGAGGTGCTGGCCAGCCACCCGGAAGTCGACATGGTGTCGTTCACGGGTTCGACCCGCGCCGGCAAGCGCGTGTCGGAACTGGCCTCGCAGACCGTCAAGCGCGTGGCGCTGGAGCTGGGCGGCAAGTCCGCTTCGGTGATCCTGGACGACGCCGACTTGCCGTCGGCGGTAAAGGGCACCATCAATGCCTGCTTCCTGAATTCCGGCCAGACCTGTTCGGCGCATACCCGCATGCTGGTGCCGCGGGCCCGTTACGATGAAGTGAAGGCGATCGCGCAGAAGGTGGTCGAGGGCTTTACCGTGGGCGATCCGCTGCAGGAAGCCAGCAAGCTGGGACCGCTGATCTCCGCGGTGCAGAAGGACCGCGTGACCGGCTATATCCGCCGGGGCCTGGAAGAGGGTGCCGAGCTGGTAGCTGGCGGTCCGGACACCCCGGAAGGGCTGGACAAGGGCTTCTTCGTCAAGCCGACCGTGCTCGGCAACGTGGAGCCGCGTGCCACCGTGGCGCAGGAAGAGATCTTCGGGCCGGTGCTGTCGATCATCTGCTATGACACCGAGGAAGACGCGGTGCGCATCGCCAATGACAGCATCTATGGCCTGGGCGGCGGGGTCTGGTCCGGTGACGAGGCACGCGCGATCCGCGTGGCGCGCCGCATCCGCACCGGGCAGGTCGATATCAACGGCGGCCCGTTCAATATGCAGGCGCCGTTTGGCGGCTACAAGCAGTCCGGCAACGGACGCGAAGCGGGCAAGTACGGCCTGGAGGAATTCCTGGAGTACAAGTCGCTGCAGCTGAAGAAGCCGGCGGCCTGATGCGGCGCTGAGCGGCGTTGATGCAATATGGGAAATGCCCGGCTGGCCCGGGCATTTTTTCGTGCGGATAATGTGCGGAAAACACGCACAACATAACGAGAGTCATTGGGGGAGCAACGATGCGCTGGTTTGGTCGGCTGACCAGGTTTGTGGCGGGGCTGCTGGTGCTGGCGGTGGCCGGCGCTGCCGCGGCCCTGGTCTGGTATCGCCATGCGGCGCAGCCGCCTGCATCCGGCCAGGAAGCGCTGGCGGGTTTGCGCGGCCAGGTCACGGTCGTGCGCGACGGCCATGGCGTGCCGCATATCCGCGCCGCCAGCAAGGCGGACGCCTGGTTCGCGCTGGGCTACGTCCATGCACAGGACCGGCTGTGGCAGATGCAGATGAACAAGCGCGTCGTGGCAGGCCGGCTTGCGGAGATCCTGGGACCGTCCGCGCTCGATACCGACAAGTTCCTGCGCACGCTGGGCGTGCGCCGCAATGCCGAGGCCATCCTGGCGCAGGCCTCGCCCGAGACCCGTGCCGCGCTGCAGGCCTATGCCGACGGCGTCAATGCCTGGATCGACCATCGCAAGGGCCCGCTGCCGCCTGAATTCCTGCTGTTGCGCGCGCAGCCCGAGCGCTGGGAGCCGGCCGATACGCTGGGCTGGCAGACCATGATGGCCTGGGACCTGGGCGGCAACTGGACCCAGGAAACCCTGCGCATGCGGCTGGCGCAAGTGCTGCCGGTGGCCCGCATCAGCGAGTTGCTGGCGCCGTATCCGGGCGAGCAGCCGGTGCGCACCATGGATTACGGCCATCTGTACCAGCAACTGGCACCGCTGGCGAATGCCATGGCCAGCGTCGGCGACAAGGCGCCGCCGGGTTATGTCGAGGGCATGGGCTCGAACAACTGGGTGGTGTCGGGCGCGCATACGCAATCGGGCAAGCCGATGCTGGCCAATGACCCGCACCTGGGGCTGCAGGCGCCCGCGCTGTGGTATTTCGCCAGGATGACGGCGCCCGGCCTGGACGTGGCCGGCGCCACGCTGCCCGGCATGCCGCTGGTGGTGCTGGGGCACAACGACCGCATCGCCTGGGGGCTGACCAATACCGCGCCCGACGTGCAGGACCTGTATATCGAACGGCTGCGCCCCGGCAACGACACCCAGTATCAGACCCCGGACGGCTGGGCCGCATTCGAGACCCGCACCGAGACCATCCGCGTCAAGGGCGCCCCGGACGTGGTGCTGAAGGTCCGCGCGACGCGCCACGGCCCGGTGATTTCCGATGTGGCCGAGCCGCTTTCGGCTGCCGCAGGACCGCTGGGCGCACAGTATGTGGTGGCCTTCCAGTGGACCGCGCTGCGCCCGGACGACCGCACCTTCCAGGCGGGGCTGCGCATGAACGAGGCGCGCGACTGGGCCGGCTTCACGGCGGCGCTGCGCGACTTCCATTCGCCGCAGCAGAACATTGTCTATGCCGATGTCGACGGCAATATCGGCTTCTATGCACCCGGACGCGTGCCGCTGCGCCGGGCCGACAACGACCTCAAGGGGCTGGCGCCGGCGCCCGGCTGGGATGAGCGCTACGACTGGACCGGCTTTATTCCGTTCGAGGCACTGCCGCACCGCTACAACCCGGCCGACGGCGTGATCGTGACGGCCAACCAGCGCATCGTCGCACCGGACTACCCGTACTTCATCACCAGCGAATGGACCGTGCCGTATCGCTTTGACCGGATCAAGGCGCTGCTGGCGGCCACGCCCAGGCACAGCTTCGACAGCTTTGCGGCAATCCAGAAAGACGTGGTCTCGCTGGCCGTGCGCGATGCCTTGCCGCTGCTGCTGGCCGCGCCCGTCAGCCGCGATGCGGCGCGGCCCGAGCGCGAACGCGCCTTGCTGGAGGCGCTGCGCAAGTGGGACGGAAACATGGACCCGGTGCGCGCCGAGCCGCTGGTCGTCACCGCCTGGCTGCGCGAGCTGTCGCGGCGGCTGTTCGAAGAGAAGGCGGGCGAGGCGATCTTTGTCCGCCTGTGGGACCAGCGTAACGTGCAGCAGCCCATGCTCAACATCCTGCGCGATCCGCGCACGCTGGGCGCGTTCTGGTGCGACCGGCAGCATACGCGCGCGGCAGAGACCTGCGACGACGCCATCGCGGACGCCTGGACCCGGGCCATGGCGGACCTGTCGCGCCGCTACGGCGACGACGCCGCCCGCTGGCGCTGGGGCGAGGCGCACACGGCCCGCTCCGAGCACAAGCCCTTCGGCAAGGTGGCGTACCTGTCGCCGCTGTTCAACCTGCGCGTGCCGACCGGCGGCGATACCTATACGGTCAATGTCGGCCGCCACAACCTGCGCGACGACAAGGCGCCGTTCGAGAACACCCACGCGGCCAGCGTGCGTGCGCTATATGACCTGGCGGACCTGGAGGCGTCGCGGTTCATGGACTCCACCGGGCAGTCAGGCAACGCGCTGTTGCCGCGCTACCGCGACTGGGCCGGCAAATGGGCCGCGGTCGAGTACGTGACGATCCCGCCCGTGCCATCGCTGCCGCAGCAGGATGCGCCAGATGCGCTGATCCTGGTGCCGGCTGCGACCAAATAGCGCAGATTACGACATGCCGTGCTGAGAATGCTCGCAAATAGGCGAGATCCAGCCATGGTCTTCGCGGGGCGCAGCAATTGACGCTACCATGGGAACCCCTTTCGACCGGCAGGAGTCCCCGATGGCAACGCGTACCACCCATGTGATCCAGCACGTCGCATTCGAGCATGCGGGCGTGATCGGCAATGCCTTGCGCGCGCGCGGGCACGCGTTGCAGGTGTTCCAGGCCGGCGTCGATGACCTGGCACCCATCGCGGACAATCCGGCCGACCTGCTGCTGATCCTGGGCGGCCCCATCGGTGTCTATGAAACCGATGCCTATCCCTGGCTGGAGGCCGAGATCGCTCTGATCCGCCAACGCCTGGCGGCTGGCGGCAAGATGATCGGGGTTTGCCTGGGCGCGCAGCTGATCGCGCGTGCTGCCGGCGCGCGCGTCTACGCGGGCACGCGCGAGATCGGCTGGGCGCCGATTGCGCCTACGCCAGCGGGGCAGGATTCCGCGCTGGCAGAACTGGCTGCCGCCCACTGGGAGGTGCTGCACTGGCATGGCGATACCTTCGACCTTCCGCCCGGCGCGCAACTGCTGGCGTCCACTGCCGCGGTACAGAACCAGGCCTATGCCATCGGCAACCAGGTGCTGGCGCTGCAATTCCACCCCGAGGTCATGCCGCGCGATATCGAGGCCTGGCTGATCGGCCATACCGTCGAGCTGGCCAAGGCCGGCGTCGATCCGCGCACCATCCGCGCGCGTACTGCGGAAGTCGGTGCCACGGTGGCGGCCGCGGGCGAGCGCATGTTCGCGCGCTGGCTGGAGGAAGCCGGGCTATGAGCCAGCCGGCATTGCCCGTGCGCGCGGCGATCGGCGCCGTATTGACGGGGCAGGTACGCCCGTTCGGGCCAAAGGGCGTGCCCAGCGGCATCGCCAAGACCGCGGCTGGCGAGCGGATTCGCGTGACCGCGCTTGGACTCGAAGGCGACGGGCAGGGCGATCCGCGCCATCACGGTGGTCCGGAAAAGGCGCTGCACCACTACGCCTTCGATCATTACCCGGCGTGGCGCGAGGAACTGGCTGCGCAGGGCGCGCAAGGCAACGGTGTGCTCGACGTTGCGGGGGCCTTCGGCGAGAACCTGAGCACCACCGGGCTGACCGAGGCCTCCGTCTGCATCGGCGACCGCTTCCGCCTGGGCACGGCGCTGGTGGAGGTGTCGCAGGCACGACAGCCGTGCTGGAAGCTCAATCATCGATTCGGCTATGCAGGCATGTCGCGCGCCGTGCAGCAAAGCCTGCGCACCGGCTGGTACTACCGTGTACTGGAGACTGGCGACGTGGCGGCGGGCGATACGCTGGAACTGGTGGCGCGCCCCTGTCCGCGATGGTCGCTGCAGCGCCTGCTGCAGGTGCTGTATGTCGACCGGCTGGACTATGCCGCGCTTGCGGAAATGTCAGAGCTGGCACCGCTGGCCGAGAACTGGCGCAAGCTTGCGCGGCAGCGCGTGGAACGGCGCGAAATCGAAGATATGGAGCGGCGGCTGGCGGGCGGCTGAGCGCCGCCGCGTCAGCCCTGGCGGAACCGCTTCCCCGTGCCTTCGCGCGTAATGCGCTCCCAGACCACCTGCTTTTCCTCTTCGCTGAAGAACACCCAGTTGCTGACCTCGGCCGCGGTGCGGCCGCAGCCCTGGCAGATCTCGTCGAACAGCGTCGAGCAAATGCCGATGCAGGGGCTGTCCGGGCGCTCGGACAGCGTGGAATCCGTGGTGCCGTGATCCGGTTCGGGGCGGGGCGGGGCGGATTCTGAGGGCGACGGCATGGT